>USTA01000112.1 GCA_900557475.1 uncultured Clostridium sp.
CCCACTCACTATTTTTCATCAAATGGCTGTCTCTGTTCCTTGCATAATTAAAACTATTTAAATAACAATTATTTATATTTATGTTTCTCCAACTAGTTGCTCCAGGTTTGCTAACTGCTTTTATAGTATCTGATGTAGAGACATTTCCAATTTCACTAGATGAAGTAACTATATTTTCTTTGTCTTTTTCCATGCTCATTTCATATTTAGCTACCCAAATTCCTGCTAGCTCTTTGCTCCATCCACCATTTCTATATCCACTAGCTACATCTTTTACAAATGCTGGTGCTACAATATAATGATTATCTGTTTGTCTTATTCCTGCATTATTTGTGGCAATTCTTGTAAAGCTACCATCTACATTTAATTTTAGTATTCCTCTTGCATCTGTATATCCTATAACCTTTGAATATTGTGAATCTGAATAATATACTATTCTATATGCATATCTTGGTATCCACACAAAATAGCTACCATTCTCATCTATTGCATTTGCCCATTCTTGTTCTTTATAATTGTACCACTCGGTTTCTTCATCTTTTACTTCTTCAAAAGCTGTTTTTTTACTATTGTAACTTAATTTTGTCATTCCACCAAGACAAGGTATTAATGGCTCATCAATAATATTGTTTTCTTCATCTACCCATACAATCTCAACTTTTCCATATTTTCTATTCAGAATTTCATTTTGGTCATCTTTTATTTTAATATTTTCCTGCTCAAGAATCCTATCATTTTCTTCTTGAATAATATCTTCTTCTGAAACTTTATTTTCACTAATAGTTACGTTTGGCTTCTTTTTATTTTTATTAAGTCCTAAAAAAATTCCACATATTATTAAACTAAAAATAATAATTATTACAGATGTAACAATTATTATTTTTTTAACATTACTATTTTTATTTTCCATAGTATCTCCTCATGTTATTTTAATTCTTTTCTGTCTTGTTCAATTTCTTTTAGTGTTCTTTCTAATGTTTTCTCTAATTCGGCTAAGATATTGTCTGCATATTCTTTAGCTCCTTGCGTAATTTGTCTTGAATTCTCATTTGCAGATTCCATAATTTCATTTTTTTGTTCATATGCTTTTTTAGTTATTTCATGTTCGTCAATCATTGCAATTATTCTGTTTTCAGCTTCTTTTACAACATCTTCAGCTTCTTTTCTTGCTTCTTCTAAAATTCTTTCTCTTTCTTCTCTTACCCATTTAGCTTGCTTTAAGTCTTCTGGCATCTTTAGTCTTATTTCTTTTATTAATTCCATAACTTCTTCTTGCTCAATTATTGCTTTTCCTGTAAAAGGTACCTTTTTTGAATTTTCAAACAATTCTTCTAATCTTTCTAGTAAAGTAAATATTTCCATATTGTTTCCTCTCTTTTTTTGCATTACTATTTTAAACTCGCAAAAACCAAATGAGCCCTTCCATACTTTCTTTGGTCTATTATATTTATCCCTTCTATTTTCTTTATCTCCTGCACATCTCTATCTACTTCGTCTGTTTCTATTACTATTATTACATCATTAGTTAAAATTTTCTTTTTTAACAAAAGTTCTATGCTTTTACCTACAACACCTAATTTATATGGTGGGTCTAAAAACACTATATCTATTTTTTCATCTAATGAACTAATTGCTTCTATATAGCTTTTTTTAAAGATTACTGCTTTTTCTTTTAAATGAGCCTTTTCTAGATTTTGTTTTATAATGTAAATAGCTTCCGAATTGATATCACAAAAATATGCTTTTTTGGCTCCTCTGCTTAAAGCTTCTATTCCAAGTGCTCCACTACCTGCAAAAAGATCTAGAATAACTTTATCTTTAATATCATTTTGCAAAATATTAAACATAGATTCTTTTACTCTATCCAATGTTGGCCTTGTTGAACTACTCTCAATAGAATTAAGTTTTGTTCCTCTTGCTAATCCACTAATTACTCTCATATTCCTATTTTAACTTTAAATCCTTTCTTGTCAATAGAAATAACGAAATTGTAATATTTCCTTAATATCTATGTAACACACATATTTTACCATAAAATTTGCACGAAATAAAGGGATATACGCCATTTTATTGCATATATCCCTTTATTTTGTTACAAATTTGTAATTTACCCATCTTTATTTATATCTTTTAATAATTCTAGTTGAGAAATAAGTAAAGATTCCATTTTTGCCTTATAAACATCAAATTGTTTTTGAATATCATCTAAGGCCCTTTGTTTTTCAACCACTTGAATATCAATAGCATTAGTAATTTCCTTTGACTTACTTTCTGCTTCTCTTATAATTTGGTCTGCTTGCTTTTGTGCTGCATTTCTTACTTCATCAGCTGCTGACTGTGCCATAAGTAAAGTATTTTGTAGTGTTGATTCTATTTTTACATAATTTTCAAGCTTTGAATTTAATTCATCAACTTTTCTTTCACTTTCTGACACTTGTCTATATATATTTGAATAATCTTTTGTTAGTTCATCTAAAAAATCATCAACCTCTTCTGGATCATATCCATTTAGAGTCTTTTTTGAAAATCTTTTATTTTCAATATCTAGTGGTGTAATCATTTCTATTCCTCCAAATCAATTAATTATTTGCATTACTTTTTAACCAAGATACAGGTGATTTACTCTTGCCTTCGTCTTTTGAATCTGAAGTAATATCATAATTATATGGTGCTACTAAAAATATTGAACTAGAAATTTTTTGCATATGTCCATCTAGAGCATGCGCTGCTCCGCTAACAACATCTATAATTCTTCTAGCAACGTCTTTATTAACATATTCTAAATTAATTATTACTGATTTTTTTTCTTTTAATAAGTCGCAAATTTCTTCAGCTTGTTCAAAATTAGTTGGTTGCATAATTACCATTCTAACTTGTTGAGCCATACTTACAACTTTACTATTTTTTCTTCCAAATAATCCTCTTGGTTCTAATTCTTCCTCTTCTTCTTCTTGATATGTATCAAAATCCTCTTCATATCCTTCTTCTGGCTCTTCTTCTGCTGCTCCCATTCCAAACATATTCATAAATTTACTTACAACCGCATTTGCCATTTTATAAACAACCTCCTAAATTTCTCCTTCGCATTTACGACTACATTTTAAGTATCCAACTTTTTTGCTTCATTGTCAATACTTTTTGTGATATGTAATATTCTTTTCATTTTTCTGTAATATTAGTGTAATATTTCTTATTTTGCTAGATTTATAAGCAGTTCATCATATAAAATAAGCGAAGTGTATACTTCTTTTGGTAAATCCAATTCTTCTATTTCTGATGTACTATAATTTGTTACAACAGAATAGTTTTCACCCTTTTTCTTCAATTTTACCAAAACTTTTTCTTGATATCCTGACTTTGTTCTTATTACATAATTTAAATCATTTTGACTAATTATGCTAGAATTTGGCACTTTATATCCTTCTGCATCCCACCATATTATGTCTATTGGAACTTTTCTATATGCCAAAAGTTCATTTATGCCCTCCGTAATTTCAAAAATGATTGTTGATTCATTATCTGATTCTTTTGTAATATATTTTATTTTTGCATCTACTTCTCTTGAACTTGGAAGTCCTAATTTTACATTATCACCAATTTTAGCATTATTTGCTTCCTCAGTTTTACTTATACAAGCAATATATCCAATAAAATTATTTACTATTTTTCCTCTTTCACCACTAGTAGAAATAATTTGACCTGTTTTTAAATTTAGCTTATTTAAAAACTCTTTATTTATTTTAGAAAAATCACTTGAGTTTAATGTTTCCTCTAATCCATCAACTTTATATGAAACTATTCCGCTTCTTGTAGCATTTATATATTCTGCTCCTGAATTTAATTCTCTCTCATAAGAACTTCTTTCATCAATTAGTTTCTTCAAATATGAACCACTTGGACTTAGCTCCCCTGCTATTTTTGCTTTTTTAGTTA
>USTA01000113.1 GCA_900557475.1 uncultured Clostridium sp.
TTATTTTATATCTTTCACTTGCTTGTATAGCAACTAGTTTACTACTTGTACTAACTCCATAAGTTGCTGCTAAGTCTGGTCTTTCAGAAGTATTTATTACTTGTATTTTTATTTTATCATTTACATCAGTATATCTTTTTGCAAGTGTTACTACTGATGAGTCTTCATCATATCCAAAAAAGAATAATGTTACATTTTGTCCTACATTTTTTATTTGCTCTTTTGACTCATCTGATAAACTATAAATTTTTTCTGCCGTAAAATCAAGTGGAGCTAAGTCTAATTTTATAAAAAGCAAATTTACAAATATAAATACCGCTATTAGTATCGCTACCAAGGCAATTGTAAGAGTTGTATCTTTTATCCATTTTGTTTTTATTGTATGTATAAATTTTTTCATTCTACCTTCTCCCTTCAATTATTTAACACTTTTTCTTCTTTGCATTACCATTATTGTGAATATAACAAATAATGCTGCAAAAGATACTAATAGTACTAAATTTTGTATTGAAATTGCTCCATTTATAAATGACATATAAAATGCATTCATTAAAGAGAAGTCTGAAAAACTGCTGCTGAAATTTGGCAAGAACCATGATAATAAGAAGAATCCTACTGAAATTACAGCTGCAATTATTTGATTTTCTGTTAAGCTTGATGCAAACATTCCAAATGATATATACGCAATTGCAAGAAGTGCAAATCCCAAAATTGCTATTAATGATTTTCCTAATTGAGGCTCTCCAAAGTAGCATAATATTCCATAGTATATAAGAGTAAATACTACTGATACAAGTACTACTAATGCTGCTGCAATAAATTTTCCAATTACTACTGATGAAATACTTCTAGGAGATGTTAAAAGTAATTGCTCTGTACCATTTTTTCTTTCTTCCGAAAACATTCTCATAGTTATAAGCGGAACTATAAATGTAAGTATTGTAGCTACTGAACCAAACATATATGTAAAATCTGTACTTGAATAGTAATATACATCTAAATAAAAAAACACACTACACATTAACAAAAATATTCCTATATATATATATCCTATTGGAGATAGAAAATATGATTTAAATTCTTTTTTAATAATCGCCCACATTATTTTTTACCTCCTTCTTTTTTTGTTTTTTCCTTCTTGTCTTTTTTTATCTTTTTATTTTTTTCCTTAAGCTCATCCTTTTCTGCTTTTACTCTTTCTTTCTCTTCTTTAGCTAATTTCTTATCCTCTTCCCATTCTTTATCAAACGCTTCTTTTTTTCTTTGTTTTTCTATCTTTTTGTCTTCTTTTATAGCCTTTTTTCTTTCCTCTTTATTCATTTTTTCTAATTCGGCATCTCTTTTTTTCTTCTTAATTTCCTCTTCTTCAATTTGAGTTTTAATTTCTTCTTCTTTATCATTAATTAGTTTTAAGAAAGCATCCTCAAGTGTGGATTCTACATTTTTTAATTCTACTATATTAATATTGTTTTTAGGGAATGATTCAAAAATTTCCTTTCTTAAGTCTACTCCATCTTCTGCAATTAACAAATATTCTATGCTTCCATTTGGGTTTGCCCTTGTTTTTCTTATTTCCTTTATTCCTGCAATTTTATTTGTAACTTTTTCTAGTTTTTCTTCTTTATCCTCAACAGTTACATATATGCTATTTTTTTCTTTAAACTGTTCCTCTAAATTTTTAGGCGTATCTATTGCAAGTATTTTTCCTTTATTTATAATTATTACTTTTTCACAAATTTGACTTACTTCAGACAAAATGTGTGAACTTAAAATTACAGTATGCTTTTTTCCCAAGCTCTTTATTAGCTCTCTTATTTCAGTTATTTGTTTTGGGTCTAGTCCTACTGTTGGCTCATCTAGAATTAAGATTTCCGGATTTCCAATAAGTGCTCCTGCTAAACTTACTCTTTGTTTATATCCTCTAGATAGTTTTTTTATTAACTTATTTTGTACTTTATCTATTCCAACTTGATTTAAAACTTTATCTACTTCTGCTTTTTTATCTTTTCTTTTTACATATTTTAAATCTGCCATATAATTCACAAATTCTCTAACAGTAAGTTCTTGATATAATGGAACACTTTCTGGCATATATCCAATTTGCTTTTTGACTTTATTAGGCTCTTTTGCTATATCTTTTCCATTTACTATAATTTTTCCCTTTGTTGGTTCTATGTATCCTGTTATCATATTCATTGTTGTACTTTTTCCTGCACCATTTGGGCCTAAAAAACCTATAATTTCATTGTCTTTTATTTCAAAACTAATGTTGTCAACTGCTAAAAAGCTGCCATACCTTTTTGTTACATTTTTTACCTGCAACATTTTTCGTTCCTCCTTATTAACATTTTGTACCATGTGTTTTCCTAACACTTTCTCAATTTTCCAGTCAATCTTATCATTATATTTTTTTCGTTTCAACAAATATTACATCTTTTCACATAAAATTCACATAAAAAAAGAATCTGCCTTACTAAACTTTTTGGTTTAATAGTTCAGATTCAATTTAAAATGTAATTACATATTAAAAAATGCCTCATATGCTTTATATGCATAATATATATCATATTTGCAAGTAACTTCATATGGTGAATGCATAGAAAGAACCGGTACTCCACAGTCAATAACATCTACTCCTTTATTTGCTAAAATATATGCTATTGTTCCTCCTCCTCCAACATCTGTCTTGCCAAGCTCTGCAACTTGATATCTAATGCCATTTTTCTTAAATACTCTTCTTATTTCTCCCACATATTCTGCGTTTGCATCAGAAGCATTATATTTACCACCAGAACCTGTATATTTGTTTAAGCTTACTCCTAATCCTAAAAATCCCGCATTATTTGTATCTGAAACAGAAATATATAATGGGTCCACACCAGCATCAACATCTGCTGATAACATTTTTGAATTACAAAATACTTTGTCAAGCAAGTTTGGTCTATTAATTCTTGTTTTGTTAAGTAATTCTGATATAAATGTGTCAAATACATGTGATTCCATTCCAGTGTTTCCCATGCTTCCGATTTCTTCTTTATCTGAAAATAAGCATACTGCTGTTTTTTTAGGTTTCTCTATATTTAGTATTGCTCTTAAAGATGTATATACACATACTTTATCATCTTGTCCATATGCACTAATTAAGCTTTCATCTAGCCCAAGTGTCCTAGCTTTAAATGCTGGTACTACTTCTAGTTCACTGCTTACAAAGTCTTCTTCTGTAATACCATATTTTCTATTTAATAATCTTAAAATATTGTCTCTTACTCTATCTTTTGAATCTTTATCATCTTTGCTTGGAATACTTCCTATCAATAAAGATAAATTCTCTGCATTAATTGCTTCTGACACTTTCTTTTGTTGCTGTTCTTTAGCTAAATGAGGTAATAAATCGGTAATTGTAAACACTGGTTCATCATCGTTTTCACCTAGTGAAATATATACTTTCTCTCCATTTTCTTTTACTATAACTCCATGAATTGCAAGTGGAATTGCTGTCCATTGATATTTCTTTATTCCTCCATAATAATGTGTTTTTAAATATGCCAAGTTTCCATCTTGATATAATGGATTTGGTTTTAAATCTAATCTAGGTGAATCTGCATGTGCCCCTACAATGTTTATGCCACCTTCTAAGTTCTCTTCTCCTATTACTGCTATATAAATATTTTTTTCTCTATTTATATAATATACCTTATCTCCTGGATATAATTCAGAATATTCTTCCAAAGATTTGAACCCATTTTTTCTTACTATTTCTTCTGTTTTTTTAACTATCTCTCTTTCTGTTTTTGCAGAATTCATAAACTCAATATACTCGTCTGTAAATTTAAATATCTTTTCTTTTTCTTCTTCTGAAATTTCTTCCCATCCTGATTTTCTATTTCTTAATAACTCTTCCATATAACCTCCCTAAAACTTTTCTCATATTA
>USTA01000114.1 GCA_900557475.1 uncultured Clostridium sp.
AATGGGGGAACTAAAAATGACTGCTTTAGAAAAAAATGTAGAAAGCTTAGTAAAACCAATAATAGAAAAGTTGGGATATAAGGTCTATGATGTAGTCTACCAAAAAGAAGGTAAAGACAACTATTTACGTATTTTCATAGATAAAACTGATGGAATTAGTTTAAATGATTGCGAATTGGTTAATAATAGTATTACAGATATATTGGACGAAAAAGATTATATAAAAACGGAATACTTTTTGGAAATATCGTCTCCAGGAATTGAAAGAAACATTCGAAGAAAAGAACATTTTGAGGAAAATATTAATAATAAGGTAGAAATAAAATTATTTAAGCCGGTAGATGGAAAAAAGAGCATAACAGGAATTTTAAAAGACTATAATGAAGAAACTATAATAGTAGACGAAATAAATATAGAATTAAAAAATATTGCAGCTGCAAAAACTGTATATAATTGGGAGGAAAAATAAAAAATGAAGAAAAAAGAAGTGAAAATAGTAAATAAAGGAATTGATACAACAGAGCTTATAATGGCAATGGATGAACTTGAAAAGACAAATGGAATCGATAAAGATTTTTTAATGGAATCAGTAGAATCAGCCTTAGTAGTTGCATATAAGAAAAATTTTGAAAGTAATGACGAAAATGTAAAGGTAATAATAGATAAAAATGATGGACAGATGCATGTATATCAAGAAAAAGATGTCGTAGAAACTGTTGAAGATGAAAAAAAGGAAATAAGTTTAGAAGAAGCTCAAAAAATAAATGTAAATTATAATGTGGGAGACAAAGTAGAATTTGAGCTTATGCCAAAAGAATTTGGAAGAATAGCAGCTCAAACAGCAAGACAGGTAATTACACAAAAAATTAGAGAAGCTTCAAGAGATGTTATCTTTTCAGAGTTTGCAGATAAAAAGGGAGAAATTATAACAGGATTAGTACAAAAAGCAGATGGTGGAGCAGTTATAATGGATTTAGGTAGAATAGAAGGAATTATGCCTAAAAAAGAGCAAATACCAACAGAGACATATCATGTAAATGATAAAATTAAAGCTTGCATAATAAGTGTAGAAAAAGGAATAAAAGGTTCAACACAAATTATACTTTCAAGAGCAAGTACAGAGCTTGTAAGAAAACTTTTAGAAATAGAAATTCCAGAAATATATGAAGGTGTAATCGAAATAAAGAGCATTTCAAGAGAAGCTGGTTCAAGAAGCAAAGTTGCTGTATATTCTCCAAATCCTAATATAGATCCAGTAGGTTCTTGTGTAGGACAAAAGGGAATTCGTATACAAAATATAATAAACGAACTTAACGGAGAAAAAATAGATGTAATTGAATGGAATGAAGATCCAGCAATATTCATAGCAACAGCTTTGCTTCCAGCAAAGGTTCTTGCAGTAGATATTAAAGAAGAAGAAAAATTTGCACAAGTAATTGTTCAAGATGATCAATTATCTTTAGCAATAGGTAAGGGTGGACAAAATGCAAAATTAGCAGCAAGACTAACAAACTGGAAAATAGATATAAAAAGTGAATCTCAATTTAGAAAAATGTTAGAAGAAATGAATAATGAAGAAACAGAGGAAAATGCAGAAGAGAGTATAGAAGAAAATACAGTAGATGCAGAAGAACCAAGTGAAAACTAAAAAAATGCATAATATGCGAAAAACATATATAAAATGGTAATAAGAGAAAATAAGAGGTGTAATATTGAAAATTATAGAATTAAGACTAAACAAAATAAAAATATCAGGAGGTGATAATATTGAGTAAGATAAAAATACATGAATTAGCAAAAGAATTAAAAATAGAAAATAAAGAAATAATAGAATTAGCAAATAAATTAGGAATGAATGTAACTAGTCATTTAAATGCTATTGAAGATAAGGAAGCAGATAAAATAAGAGAAAACTTGAAAAAAAGAGAAAAAAAGGAAGAAGTAAAAACAACAGGTCAGGTTATTATAAGAAGAGAAGTTATCCTTTCTGATGAAGAAATTGAAAAAGAAAAGAAAAAGCAAGAAGAAGCAAGAAAGAAGAGTGCAGATTTAGGTTTTTCTCAAAGACGAAACAGAGACTATAATATTGTTTATAGAGAAAAGCCAACAAAACCACTTACAGTAAATGAGCTTTTTGGAATAAAACCTAAAAAAGAGGAAAAAAAGGAAGTAAAAAAAGAAGAACCAAAAGTTATGCCTAAAGAAGAATCAAAAGAAATAAAACCAGCACCTATACCAGAGCCAAAAGTAGAAACAAAAAAAGAAGAAATAAAGAAAATAGAAGAAGTAAAGCAAGAGGAAAAGCCAGAAGTGAAAACAAAAATGCAAAATAATGATTTTAAACAAAATAGAACGAAACCAGAATTTAAAGGACAACAATCACAAAATAGAAACTTTGGAGGAAATAGAAACTTTAATGGTTCTAATCAAAACGGTAACCGCCAAGGAAATTATAACAGAGATGGATATGGAAACAATAATTATAACAAAAACAAAGTAGCAGGTAATAGTGGTTCTAGAAATTTTGGAGATAATAAAGGAAATAACTTTAAAAATGGAAATGGAGGATTTAAAAAGCCTCTAAATAACCGCGGAATAGATAAGAACATAAAAGATATTGTATCAACTGAGCTTATGGAAAAGGGAAATCAAAGAGATTATAGCACAAGAATTATAGATAAGCAAAAAGCAAATAGATACAACAATCAAGATGATAAAAAGAGAAAATCTAGAAAAGACGAAGGCGAAGATACATTTAACGAAGATAAATTAAGAAATTTAAAACAAGTAGATAAGCTTTCAAATATGTTCGAAGATCAAGAAGGTGGAATGTTAGATTACTATGATTTAACTACAACTAGAGGAAAAAGAAATAAGAGAAAGATTAAAAAAGATGAAGAAAGAAATAAACAAAAAATCTTTGACCTTAAAGAAATAACTATTCCAGAGAATATAACTGTAAAGGACTTAGCAGCAGACCTTAAGAAAACAACAGCAGAAGTTATAAAAAAATTATTTGATTTAGGAATTATGGCTACAATAAATCAAAGTCTAGACTTTGATACTGCTTATTTAGTTGCAGATAGTTTTGGTGTTTCAGCAAATAAAAAAGAAGAGATAAAAGATGAAGATATTTTATTTGATGATTCAGAAGATAAAGATGAAGATTTAAAACCAAGACCACCAGTAGTTGTAGTTATGGGACACGTAGACCATGGAAAAACGTCGCTTTTAGATGCTATTAGAAAAACAAACGTAATTGAAGGAGAAGCAGGAGGAATTACTCAGCATATAGGAGCATATAAAGTAAATGTTAGTGGAAGAGAAATAACATTTTTAGATACACCAGGACATGAAGCTTTTACAAGTATGCGTGCTAGAGGTGCTCAAATTACAGATATAGCAATTCTAGTTATTGCAGCAGATGATGGTGTAATGCCACAAACAGTAGAAGCAATTAACCATGCAAAATCAGCAAATATTCCAATAATAGTTGCAGTAAATAAAATAGATTTACCAGGAGCAAATATAGATAAAATTAAGCAAGAATTAATGAAATATGAATTAGTTCCAGAAGAATGGGGTGGAGATACAATATTTGTACCAATCTCAGCTAAAAACAATATCAATATAGATAACTTACTAGAAATGGTATTATTAGTAGCAGATATGCAGAATTTAAGAGCAAACCCAAATAAGCAAGCAAAAGGTGTTGTAATAGAGGCAAGACTAGATAAGAACCAAGGTCCTATTGCTTCATTACTTGTACAAAGAGGAGAGCTTAACGAAGGTGATAGAATAGTTGTAGGAAATTCTATTGGAAAAATAAGAACAATGAAGAATGACAAGGCTAAAAAAGTTAAAAAAGCTGGACCTTCTACACCTGTTGAAGTTACTGGATTA
>USTA01000115.1 GCA_900557475.1 uncultured Clostridium sp.
GCTTAAAGGCGGACTCCCTTTAATCTAAATGTTGGTTCTAAAATTCCAGACTACACGAACTACGCAGGGAAATTATAAACTTATTTATTATTCAATTTTCTATATATAGATTATCACAATTAAATAAAAAAAGCAATAGAAAAATAGTCAAAATAAATAATTATTAATTACAAAAATATTCCATAGATTAATAAATGGTTAGTGCAAAATAAAAGAATGCATACAAACACTTGAAACATACTAATAAATGTATTATTAGCAAATTTTCTTGAATTAATAATATTTTTGTGATATAAAATATATGGAGGAATTACATATGAAGAAGAAAACTCTAATAGTAGATGATAAAGATAGAAAAATAGAAATAAAGAAAAAGTTTTATATAAAACTAATGATTACAGTTGTTATATTAATTTTGAGCATAATTTTAATTGCAAATACAATTGCGAGATATGCTGTAAATGATAAATTTGCAGAAAGTATTTCAGAAATTGCTAAAATGAATTCAAAAACCGTATTTAGCATAGATAGAATTTATTTGTATAGTGGTGCTGATGCTAAAAGCAAAGAAACAACAAAACCAATATGGGACTTAGATGTATATCAATATACAGACATTGCACTTTATATAAACAATAGAGATGAAGAAGGCGTAACATACGAAAATACAATAAAAGATATTAAAATAGATAATGTAAAATTTAATAATTTGCAAAGTGGAGAAGCAAATTTGTATTATAAAAATGTGAACAACTTTGCAAAATTTAACGACGAAGAAAACTCCGGTAATGAAATAAATGACGACTTTGAATTTAAGATTGTAAATTCAGGAGATAATTTAGATTATGCTGAGCCAATTATATATAGCAATTGCCAGAACCCCATAACTTTGGAATATGTCAATAAGAATATGAAAAAGGATACAATAATTTCGGATATTGGAGAATCTTTAATATATGATGGAAGTTTGCTAAAAAGAGCAGGAATTTTACTTAGCAAAATAGAGTGTATGCTATCATTTAAAGTAACAATAACAAATAATTATAATCAGGAATTTGTAGCAACAGTATATATAGATATTCCTTTGGAGGATAAAGCGTCAGATACTACCATATATGATGGAAAGGTAATTAAAGAAATAAAAAATACTAATTTAGTTAAGTTTGTAAGGGTAAAATAAAAGGAGCAAAAGTGACAATAAGAGAAGCCATAAATATAAGTGAAATAGATAGAATAGAAAGTAAAATTTTATTAAAATATATTTTGAAAAAAGATGAAAGATATATTTTAAGTAATCAAGATGAAATCTTAGAAGTATGTAAAGAAGCCCAATTTTTAAAAGCAGTAAAAGAAATTAAAAAAGGAAAACCAATTCAATATATAACAAATAAACAAGAATTTATGGGTTTAGAATTTTATGTTGATGAGAATGTTTTAATTCCTCAACCAGATACTGAAATTTTAGTTCAAACTGCAATTGAATATGGAAATAAATATAAAAAAGCCAAAATATTAGATTTATGTACAGGAAGCGGAGCAATTGCAATTAGTGTAAAAAAATATATAAAAGATGCAGAAGTTTCTGCATCTGATATAAGTAAAAAGGCCCTAGAAGTAGCAAATAAGAATTCTATGAAAAATGATGTTCAAATTAATTTTATTTATTCAAATATGTTCGAAAATATAAAAAGTAAATATGATATAATTGTTTCAAATCCACCGTATATAAAAGAGGAACTAATAAAGAGCTTACCCAAAGATGTACAAGCTGAACCAAAACTGGCATTATCAGGAGGAGAAGATGGACTTGAATTTTATAGAATAATAGCAAGTAAATTCAAGTATTATTTAAATGAGAATGGGGTTTTAATTTTAGAAATAGGGTATGACCAAAGAGAAGCAGTAGAAAAATTATTTAAAGGGTCAAAATGTATTAAAGATTATTCAGGAAAAGATAGGGTGATAATATGGAATCATTTTCTAGCAAAGTAAAAAGAGAGTTAAGTGAATTAAATAATTTATCAAATAAAAAACTTGTAAGATGTGAGCTTCAAGGATATTTATTAGTAAGTTCAGAAAACAAATTTGTAACAGAAAATGAATATAATATAAACAGGTTTGGAAAGCTACTTAGCAATAGTGGAATACCAGATTTTAAAATTGAAATGCAAGGCAACAAATTTTGCATAACTACTAAAAAAGAAATTAATTTAGAAGAAAAAATAGAAGATGAAGAAGAAGCGAGAGCTTTAATAAGAGGAGCTTTTTTAGGAGGAGGATCAATAACAAATCCTAAAGGTAAATATCATTTAGAAATAGTATTTCAAATAGAAGAGTATGCCAAAAAAGTTATAAATTTACTTTTAAAATTTAATATAAATACTAAAATTGTGAAAAGAGAAAAAAACTATGTGGTATATATAAAAGATGGTGAGGAAATTTCAGATTTTTTAGCATTTATAGGCGCAAATAAAGCTGTGCTAGAATTTGAACAAACTAGAGTGATAAGAGAAGTAAGAAATAATGTAAATAGAATAGTAAACTGTGAAACTGCTAACTTAAATAAAGTTGTAAAAACATCTGTAAAGCAAATAGAAAATATAAAACTAATTAAATCTAAAAAGAAATTTAATAAATTATCAGAAGGAGAAAGGGAACTTGCTCTTCTTAGACTAAATAATCCAGAATCTTCTTTAGCAGAGTTAGGAAATGCCTTGAAAAAACCAATAGGGAAATCAGGAGTAAATCATAGGATGAAGAGGATATCTGATTTAGCAGAGGAGATAAGAAGAAATGAAGGATAATATAGGCATTTATATACATATACCATTTTGTAAAAGCAAATGTCTTTATTGTGATTTTTTTAGTGTAGCTGATGGGAAAAAGTTTGAAAAAAAGTATGTAGAGGCACTAAGAAATGAAATAATAAAAAGAATATCAGTAAATAAAAATGGATACCATGTAAATACAATATACATTGGAGGAGGGACTCCCTCTTATATAGATGAAAAAAATATATATGAAATATTAGAAACAATAAAGAACTGTTGCGAGATAGATGAAAATGTAGAAATAACAATAGAAGCAAATCCAGGGACTGTGAGCCAAGAAAAAATGGAAGCATATAAAAAAATGGGAATTAATAGGCTAAGTATAGGGCTTCAGGAAAAAAATGATAAACTTTTAAAAGAAATAGGAAGAATTCATACAAATGCAGAATATTTAAAAACAATAGAATATGCAAATAAAGCAGGATTAAACAATATAAATACAGATATAATTATTGGACTTCCAAACCAAACAATATATGATGTAGAAAATACTTTAAACCAGTTAATAAGCTTAAATCTTACACATATTTCTATATATTCACTAATAGTAGAAGAAGGAACTAAGCTCGAAAAATTGATAGATAATGGAACATTAAAACTTCCAGATGAAGAAATGGAAAGATATATGTATTGGTTTGCAAAAAGAAAATTAGAAGAGAATGGATATATACATTATGAAATATCAAATTTTGCAAAGCCGCAAAAAGAATGTAAGCACAATATTGGTTACTGGAAAAGAGTGGATTATCTGGGATTTGGAATAGGTGCAGCATCTTTATATAACAATACACGTTATAGCAATACTGATGATTTGGACAAATATATCGGATTAATGCTGGATGGCAGAGATACAGACGAAGATTTTTATGGTGACAGTTTTATTTATCAGGATGATGTTTGGGACATAACAGAAGATGCAATATCTGTTATAGAAGGCAAAATTCAGTATCTGACTTCCAAGGACATGAAAGAAGAATTTATGTTTTTGGGGCTTAGAATGACCAAAGGAATATCTAAGAAACAGTTTGAGACTAACTTTAATGTAAAGTATGACA
>USTA01000116.1 GCA_900557475.1 uncultured Clostridium sp.
AAAATCATACTCAGATAAAGTAACCTCTGAAACTGATACCTTACAATTAGGGTATATAAACTTTCCCGGGATAAAATTTTTGACGCTATTCATATCAACATGTCTAAGAATAAAAAAATACAAAAAAACAAAAAAAAATTTTTTTATACTATCTACTATTAATTATTTTCCAGTAGCATTAGCTACATGGTTAATGTCTCGTATATATAAAATCAAGAATATAGTGATTTTTACAGATTGTTCTGTAGGATATGCATATGACAAATCTGATTTACATATTTTTTCAAAAATAATAAGACAGATATATAAAAAAATAATTTCCTTTTTAGAAAATCATTATGATTCGTATATTTTATTTTCTGAACAAATGAATGAAATTGTAAATAAACAACAAAAGCCTTTTTGCGTTATGGAAGGTTTTTTTAATCCTTATGGATTAGACTTATCAATTGAAGAAAAATTTGAAAAAAAAATTTTGCTTTATGCAGGTTCTTTAATTGAAAATTTTGGAATTGAAAAAATTATAAAGGCATTTAATAAAATAAATGATCCAGAATATGAATTATGGATTGCTGGTGATGGACCATATAGACAGGAGTTACAGAAACTAAGTACAAATAATTCCAATATAAAATTCTTGGGATATGTTGAACATAAGGAATTATTTAGGATAGAAAAAAAAGCTTTTATAGTAATTAATGCAAGGGATCCTAAATTACCCTATACCAAGTATTCTTTTCCATCAAAAACTTTTGAGTATTTAGCTTCTGGTACTCCTTTTATAAGTACGCATCTTTTATGCTATCCTCCTGAATATGAGGAGCATATTTTTTTTATTGATAGTAATTCTAGTGATCAAATTGTTCGAAAAATACAGGAGATACAAGAATTTGATGCAGATACCTTGCAATCAATTGGTCTTAACAATAGAAAGTTTATTTTGGACGAAAAAAATTCGTATATACAGGTGAATAAAATAGTCCAATTTCTTAACTCTCTATAAGTGCTATCTTAGGGGAACTAGCAATGTTAAAAAAAATATATATAACTGTTATTTTATTCCTTTTATTATACTACCCTCCAGTATTCCATATTAATGTACTGCCTCCTCTTGGTGTAATTTCATGGATATATTTAATTATAAATTATCGATGCTGGAATTTATATTTACACACAAAAGCTTTATTAAAAAATATTTTTCTTTTAGTTGCAATCAATATTTGGACTTTAGTAATTGTTAAAATTAATCAGGAAAGCCTCAGTAATATGGCGGGGCTTGTCTATTGGGTCATAATAATAATTCCTATATGCTTACATATCACAATAATGCTTAATAAAAATAATTATAGTATTTATGATTTACTAAACTTATTATTAAGCGTCGGTTTAATACAGGGACTATTAGCAATTATAACCTTTATCTCTCCAAGCCTAAAACAAATATTAACATTAAACCTATTGCAACAAGGAGCCATTAGTCAAGATGCATATCTTTATTCCTATGACCGTAGATTTTATGGTTATGCAAATGGTTTAACTTTTGGGATGCCAGTTGTTCAAGCATTTTTAAGTGGAATAGCTCTATATTTATCTATCTACAAAGGGAAAAAATATATCATTTATACAGTGATATGTTTTTTTTCCGCTGCAATTAATGCTCGGGTATCTATGGTAGTAATTGGAGTTTGTATAGGCGTTTTGATATTCTTTACACCTAAAAAAAAGCGAAGTGTATATCTACGCTACCTAGTTGGTGGGGGGATGGCTGTTATTTTTGCATTCTTAGGGATTATATTGATATCCTACTATGCTCCACATACATTTGAATGGATTCGGTCAGGAATCTTGGAAATATTAGAATTTTTACACGGAGATATAAACGATGGGTATTTTTCTTATATTACAGATATAGGGCATTTACAATTACCTAAAGGGATAAAACTTATCGTAGGTTCTGGAGCTAGGACTCTTGGAGGAAATAGATATGGCATTTCTTCAGATATAGGATATATTAATGATATATGGTTAGGTGGAATCCTATATTGCATTGTTATATATTCATTAATGTTGTATTATTTGATAAAAATAAACAAAATTAAAACTTCTAAAGATAAAAATATACTTACCTTTATTCAATACACGCTATTATTTTGTGCCATATTTTTGAACGTAAAAATGTATATCGTAAGCTTAAATGGATTTTCAAATCTATTTCTTATTCTTATCATATATATAGTGTACGGGAAAGATAAAACTCATAAATTGACTAAAAATTAATTTCGAAAGGGTTTTGATGAATATGAATCCATCAATTATATCAGTGATAATTCCTGTTTATAATGTAAAGGCATATCTAAATAAATGCCTTGATTCAGTATTGAATCAGACTTATAGAAACCTGGAGATTCTTGTAATTGACGACGGTTCCTCTGATGGAAGCGAAAAAATTTGTGATGAATATGCACTAAAGGATACCCGGATTCGGGTATTTCACCAAGCTAACGCGGGACAATCTAGTGCTAGGAATAAGGGACTTGAATATGCCACTGGAGAATGGGTTGCATTTTTGGACAGCGATGACTGGATTGAACCTACAATGTATGAAAAGTTATTGGAGGCTGCACTGCAAACAGGTACAGATATTGTTGAATGTTTATCTAGGGACTGTATGTTGGATCAAATAAATAGCTCAATAAAATGCTCCTCCGGCAATATAACCATACTATCTCTAGAGGATATAATTTATGGTTTATATATGCAAAAAATAAGATTTGAAATATGGAATAAACTGTGGAGGAGGCAGTTGATAGCACAAACAAGATTTATATGCGGCCAAATTAGCGAAGAAGTTCATTTTGATAGGATACTTCTCCTTCGTGCCGGAAAAATTGCATATATTGATGAGGTGCTTCACAACTATTTAATTTTGCGACCGGGTAATACGAATACCACATTCAAAAAAGAGAGATTATGTATTTTCTCGGAATTTGATTCTTTAATGAGAGATCTAGAGGATATTGGACGGATTGATTTGGCAAATGTTATTGGCTGTTTGGCAATGGATTATGCAATCAGTATTTATGTACATGCCGCTGAAGACAAACAAGATACAGATATAAAAAAGAGATTAATAAAAGAAGCCCGTAAATATTATCAAAAAACTTACAATAGGTGTCATAACAGGGGACACCGCCGGAAACTAGCTGCTTTCTTCTTTCATCTTCACCCACAAATATATTTGTGGGTAAGAAAAATAGGTTAACATTGCAATGAAATTAACATCAATACGAACAAACTTTATAATGAATGTTTTTTTAACTATATCTTCAGTCATTTTTCCGTTAATTACATTCCCATATGCCTCAAGAGTCCTTCTTCCAGAAGGAATGGGAAAAGTTTCCTTTGCAGTGTCATTTGTAACATATTTTTCAATGCTTTCTCAACTAGGAATTCCAACTTACGGCATTCGTGCATGCGCTAAACTTCGAGAAAATAGACAAGAGCTTTCAAAAGTAGTACAAGAGCTTTTTATCATTAACATTATTTTGATGATAGTGGCATATATCATCTTAGGAATAGTGGTAAGCATAACGCCTAAATTGTCAACGGAAAAAGAGTTATATATTATAATGAGTTGTATGATTCTTCTAAATGCAATTGGTATGGAATGGTTATATAAAGCTTTGGAGCAGTATGTATATATAACTTTACGATCTTTAGTTTTTAAAGTCATATCACTATTTTCATTATTTATTTTTGTCCGTGAACCTAATGACTATATAATTTATGGAGCAATAACTGTATTAGCCAGTTCTGGTTCAATGATACTAAATTTTCTCAATATACATAAATTAGTAAGT
>USTA01000117.1 GCA_900557475.1 uncultured Clostridium sp.
CCTCATAATGTTTTTTACATTATACCATATTTTTTATCTTAATTTTAATATATTGTAGTTTTTTATTATATCTTTTTCTATATTATAAATCTATTTCTGGTTTATATCTTTCAAGCCACATGTTTACTTGACAAAGATACGCCATAAGCTGTGGACCTGTCATAAGTTGCCCAAACCATGGTCTAATAAATGATTTTCCATCTGTATTTAGTATTTCTAAAATGTCTTCTCTATTTAACAAATAGTTTATTGGTGCATTTTCATCTTCCGTTATTTTTGTTAACATTTCTTTAACTTTAGCTAAATATGTTGGATTCCATGTTTTGGGGTATGGACTTTTTTTCCTTTCTCCTATTTCCTTTGGTAGTTCATCTTTCATAATATGTCTAAGTAGTCCTTTTTCTCTTCCATTTAGAGCTTTCATTTCCCAAGGAATATTCCAAACATATTCTGCTAATCTATAATCACAAAATGGTACTCTAAGTTCAAATCCATTATACATTCCCATTCTTTCTGCTCTTATTAAAAGAGTTTGCATAAACCAATTTATTGTAAGATGGGTTATCTTTCTTTTTTCTTTTGTTGCAAATGTATCTGTATCGAGCAATTCTACTTCTTTTAAACTTTCATTATATCTATAATCTATATATTCTTTTAAATTTATTTTATTTTCTATTTCTGGGTTTAATAAATGCTGTCTTTGTTTTATATTTATAGACCAAGGAAATGTTCCAGAATTTAAGGTGTCTTCTCTAAAAAACCATGGATACCCTCCAAACATTTCATCTGCACATTCTCCTGTTATTGCAATACTTGCATTTGGTCTTACTTTTTCACAAAATAGTAATAATGATGAATCTACATCTGCCATTCCAGGAAGGTCCCTTGCAATCATGGCTGCCTCTAAGTTTTCTGCAAGTTCTGGCGTATCTAACACTATTTTATGGTGTCTTGTTCCTAATTTATTTGTCATTAAGTTTATATATTCTTCATCTGCATTTGGTTGAAAGTCTGTTTTTTTAAAGTTTTTATCATTATCTACATAATCAACAGAATATGTGTCTATGAGTGGCAATCCATTTTTTCTACAATGATTTGCTGCTACTAATGTAATAATGCTTGAGTCTAATCCTCCTGATAAGAATGTACAGACAGGTTCTTCTGATACGCACTGCCTTTCTATGGAATCTATGAGTAAACTTTTTACTGTTTTACAGGTTGTTTGCAAATCATCTGTATGTTTTTTACTCTTAAGCTTCCAATATCTTTCTTTTCTAATTCCGCTTCTACTAAATACCATATATTCTGCTGGTTTTAATTCCTCAATTCCACTAAACACACCTATCCCTGGCGTATGTGCAGGTCCTATTCCAAAGAGTTCTGCTATTCCTGTTTCATCTATTTTAGGATAAATACTTGGATATTCAAATAGCGCCTTTATTTCAGAAGCAAATATTATTTCATTATCTTTTATAGAATAGAAAAATGGTTTTACTCCGAAATGGTCCCTTGCCATAAATAATTCTTTTTTGCATTCATTCCATATTGCAAATGCAAAAACTCCATTTAAATAATGTACTACATTATTTCCATAATATATATATGCTTTCAAAAGAACTTCTGCATCACTATTTGTTTCAAATGCAAATCCATTTTCCTCTAGTTTTTCTTTTATTTCTTTTGCATTATATATTTGTCCATTATATGTAATAGCATATGTATTTCCAAAATATTTACAAGCCATTGGCCCTTTAGCTTTGTTACCATCTTTTCCTATATTTATTTTTCCTGTACATGCAAAATAAGCTTCGTCATTAAAGTAGTCTTCGCCTTTATCACTTCCTCTCCTATTTAATGTATTGTTCATATTTTTTAGCACAGCTAGTGCCTCTTGATTTTTCATATTTCCAGAAAAATTTGTAAATCCTACAATTCCATACATAGAAAATCTCCTCCCATATATTATATGAGAGGATTTTTATTTTGTTACTAAAATTAAAATTCTATTTTTTCTAAAATATATTTTTCTACTTCTTCAATTGGCATTCTTACTTGCTCCATTGTGTCTCTATCTCTTACAGTTACTTGATTATCTTCTAAAGTATCAAAATCAATAGTTATGCAATATGGTGTTCCTATTTCATCCTGTCTTCTATATCTTTTACCTATTGAACCCGCCTCATCATAGTCACAGTTAAATTTTGATGCTAATTTTTCAAATACTTCTGTTGCTTTTTCTCCAAGTTTCTTAGATAGAGGTAATATACATGCCTTATATGGTGCAAGTGCTGGATGAAGATGAAGTACTGTTCTTTCATCTCCTTCGCCTAATGTTTCTACTTCATAACTATTGCATAAAAAGGCAAGTGTTACTCTGTCTGCACCAAGTGATGGTTCTACTACATATGGAACATATTTTTCGTTTGTCTCTGGGTCTAAATAACTCAAGTCTTGCTTAGAATGATTCATATGCTGAGTTAAATCATAATCTGTTCTATCTGCTATTCCCCAAAGTTCTCCCCATCCAAATGGGAAATTGAATTCTATGTCCGTAGTTGCCTTACTATAAAATACTAATTCTTCTTGTGAATGATCTCTTAGTCTTATATTTTCTTCTTTCATTCCTAAGTCAAGTAGCCAATTCTTACAAAATTCTTTCCAATATTTAAACCATTCTAAGTCTGTTCCTGGTTTGCAGAAAAATTCTAGTTCCATTTGCTCAAATTCACGAGTTCTGAATGTAAAGTTTCCAGGTGTTATTTCATTTCTAAAAGCTTTACCTACTTGTGCTATACCCATTGGCATTTTCTTTCTTGTTGTTCTTAAAATGTTTTTGAAATCTACAAATATACCTTGAGCCGTTTCAGGTCTTAAGTATACAGTTGATGTGCTATCTTCTGTTACCCCTTGGAATGTTTTAAACATTAAATTAAATTTTCTAATATTTGTAAAATTTGTTTTTCCACAGTTAGGACAAACTATTTTATTATCCTGTATATAATTTATTAGCTCTTCATCAGTCCAACCATCTGCTACTAAATCTTCTCCGTTATTATGTGCCCATTCTTCTATTAACTTATCTGCTCTATGTCTTGTTTTACATTCTTTGCAGTCTATTAATGGGTCAGAAAAACTAGATAAGTGTCCAGATGCGACCCATGTTTCTGGGTTCATTAAAATAGCAGCATCTAACCCTACTATATCTTTCTTTTCTTGTATGAATTTTTTTCTCCATAAATTTTTTACATTATTTTTTAGTTCTACCCCTAATGGTCCATAATCCCAAGTATTTGCTAAACCTCCATAGATTTCTGAACCTGGATATATATATCCTCTTGCTTTGCAAAGGTTAACTAATGTTTCCATATCCTTTACCATAAAAATACCTCCCTCACGCTCATGCTGTATATTTGCTTATTTTACTATCTTTTTAAGTTTATGTCAAGCATGACATATCTTTAAACAAATTCTTCCCACACCACATTTGCTAAATTAAGTCCTTTTTTGCTAAGTCTTATATTATTTGTATCCATTAAAATCAATTCTTCTCTTACTAATTTTGTAAGTTCTTTGTTATATTTATAAAGAGGTGTTGTCCCAAATTTTTTTCTAAAGTTATTTATATTTATACCATTTATTTTTCTTAAGCCAAGTAACATATATTCTTTCATTTTATCTTCTCTATTTTGTATTTCTTCTATCACTATATTTTTTGCAAAGTTATCTTTTTCCATATTTTCTATATATTTTTCTAAATCTTCTATATTTTTATATCTGGCAATTCCATTATATGAAGATGCTCCTGCACCAAATCCTAAATATTCTTTTTGATTCCAGCAGTCG
>USTA01000118.1 GCA_900557475.1 uncultured Clostridium sp.
AATATAACTTATGGGTAAAATAGAAGGTATTTATGGATAAAAAAGAAAAAAAGAAATTAAAAATGCTATTTGAAAAGTTGAAAACTAGAAGAAAAGAAGCAATAGAAGAATTATATAACAATTATAATAAAACTGTATATGGAATAGCATTTAGTATTTTGAAAAATAAAGAAGATTCAGAAGATGTTGTTCAAATAGTATTTTCAAAATTATATGTATTAGACAAAGAAAAATTACCAAAAGAAAAAGAAGCAACATGGTTATATTCAGTAACAAAAAATGAATCATTAGCAATATTAAAAAAGAAATATGATAATATTGATTTAGAAGACATATATAATTTAGAAGACTATGATAATGAAATAGACAAATCAATAGATAAAAATTCATACAATAAACTAATCGATAAGCTAGATAAGAAGGAGCAAGAAATTGTTTCACTAAAAGTACTTGCAAATTTGACTTTCTCAGAAATTGCAGAGATATTAGGAGAATCTACTAGTACTATAAAATGGAGATACTATAAAGCTGTTTATACATTAAAACTCTTACTAAGCAATTTAAGCATGTTTATAATAACAGTAACATTAGGAATTCTAGGAGTTAAAAATCAAAATAAAAGTGCAGATTACTTAGAAGACGAAGTGCAAATAACAAATGATATTATGGGGGAAAACTTAGAAGAAAATGGAGACAAAGAAATAGCTAAAGATGAAGAAAACAATGAGAATGTAATTGAAGAAGATGAAACAGAGAATTCCTTTGAAAATACTATTGTTCAAGAAGAAACAATACAGTATAATACGAACTATTTTAGTATAGGAATGATTAGTATTTCCGCAGTTTTTTTGATATTAACTATTACTTTTTCAATCTTTTTAGCAAAACACCAACTAAATGCTAGAAAAAAATCATCTAAATAACAAGAAAGGTAAAAAGGTGAGAGTATGAAAAAGAAAAGTATTATAATTATATCAATAGTTGTAGTGTTGGCAATATTATTATTTCCAATTCCAAGGAAACTAAATGATGGGGGAACAGTAGAATATAGAGCTTTACTATATACAATAACTGATTATCATAAATTGATATTAGAAACAGATGAAAGTGAATCAGGATATATTGAAGGTATAAAAATTGAGATATTAGGAATAGAAATATTTAATTCTCTTGATGAAAAAGAAAGTTTTGCAAAGACTGAAGAAAGAGTAAAACTAGCGGATGTAAAAATAGATACCAAAGAGATAAATACTAAAAAATTGGTTAAGTTTAATGGCACATTATATGGTAAATCTAATGCTCTTATTGATTATGCAGGGGATTTTAATAAATCAGTAGGCAAGATTAATTTTTTAATAAATGAAGAATATATGCCACAATTAGATGGAGAAACTAATTGCAAAGAATTAGTAAATTGTGATGTTTTAGAATATAATGAAAAAAGTATGGTATTAAATGTTAACAATGTAGCAGTGTTATTTAGTGCTATATCCAAAGAAAATATTAAAAAAACTAATGGAAAACCGCTGAATATTTCGAGTGATTTGGGATATAGTAGCTTTGTGGGAACAGTATTAGAAGAAAAAACAAATTATATGATAGTAGAGCCAAATGAAGATGAAGATGAAAGGAAATCATCAGATAAAATTAAAATAAATTATGGGGCAGATAATGTAGATCATTTATATGGCATAGGTAGAAAAGTTGTTGTTTATTATACTGGATATATAATGGAATCATATCCAGCACAAATAAATACAAATAAAATTGATGTAGACGGATACAAAGATTTTGAGATTACAGTTAAAAAATCCACAGATATTTCAAAAAAGAAAATAATAAATAATAAAGATTTAGCATCAGACGGGAAGGACTTTAATTTATATTACTATGGATTAGATGAAGTAAATGTTAAAGTCGATAATAAAGAAATGTCGCTAGAAAAAGCATTAAAAAGCGGAAAAATAACATTAAATGGGATTGTAGAAAAAGCAAATACAGATATTCAAGATGCTACAATATATAAAGATGGTGGAAGCTTAGAATATCATTATAAAGATTATACAATTATAAAGGTACATAAAGAAGATGGAAATAGAGATGTATATATTGGAATACCAGAGATGGAACTAAATGATTTAAAATTGTAATATAAATTTTATGAATAGAAAAATTCATTAGAAAAATTACTTTATGCAAAAATGTATAGAGTAATTTTTCTTTTTATGATATTATAAAATAGATAATAAAAATAGAAAGGCAAAAAATGATAGAGATTAAATTTATTAAAAAAGAAAATAGAGCAGTTGCTTATGAGGATGGAACCGAAGTTGGTGAATGTGAATTTAAAGAAATGGGGGATACATGGAACATAGTACATACTGGAGTAAATAATGAATACCAAGGAAAAGGAATTGCAAAAAACTTAGTAAATTGTGTTATGGAAAAAGCAAAAGAATATAGTAAAAATATTATTGCAGAATGTTCTTATGCAATAAAAATATTAAAAAACAAATAAAAGTAAATGCTATAGAAATTGATAAGGAATAAAAATTAGTGTAATCATATAAATTACAGGACTTCTGATTGACATATTAATAAAACGAATATATAATTATTCTATAAAAATTAGGAGGAAAAGATGAATAAAAAGAATAAAAAAGCAATGATAATATTAGGCATATCAATTATTTTGACTTTAGTGATAGTTGTAGGTTTAATAGTATATATAAACAATAAAAAATATGAGTATAATTTATTAGAAATCTCAGAAAGTGATAGAGAATATTATAAATTAGAAGTTAATGGGAAATATGGTGTAATAAGCAAGAATGGAGAATGCATTGTTGAGCCAACTTATTCTAGTTTAGATATACCAAATCCAACTAAAGAAATATTTATAGTATCTCAAGATGGAAGAAATTACAATGCAATAGACACAAATGGTAATAAATTATTTTCAGAGTATGAATCAGTAGAAGCTATTGGAATAAGCTCTATATCTAGCAATATTCCATATGAAAAAAGTGTGCTTAAATATAAAAAAGCAGGCTTATATGGAATCATGGACTTAAGTGGGAAGGAAATTACTAAAAATATTTATAATTCAATAACAAATATTGACTACAAGGAAGGAAATTTAAAAGTAGAGCAAAATGGAGAATTTGGTGTTATAAATATAAATGGGACAACCTTAATAAAACCAGAATATGAGTCAATTATAGCAGATGGATATTATAATGAAGAAACAAAATATGAAGATGCAGGGTTTGTATTAAGAATAAAAACAGATGAAGGATATAGATTTGGATATGCAAATAAAAAAGGAAAAATTATTTTAGATCCATTATATAATGAAGTAAATCGTATAATTGAATATGAAGGAGAAGACGTATATTTAATAACTGCTAAAAATGGTAGATATGGGGTAATCAAAAATGGAAAAGAAATGCTGAAAAATGAATATTCAGAAATAAATTTTGCATCAGCAAATAATCTATTAATTGTACAAAAAGATAAAGCTCAAGGTGTTATTGATATGAATGGAAATAATATTATACCAATTGACTATGATAATATTATAATAGGTGGAAAATATATAAACGCTAAAAAAGGGGAAGAAACAGTAATATTTGATGAAAATGGAAATAATCTAAACACAGATATAATTAGTTATGACCAAGTTACAGATGACTTAGCAATTATAATTGATAATAAAAATAAATATAACATTGTAGATAAATTAGGAAATAAGAAACTAAAAAATGAACAGATTTTTATCTGGAATGCTATTCAAGATAAACTTCGAGTGCTTCATAAGGAATTGCTAGC
>USTA01000119.1 GCA_900557475.1 uncultured Clostridium sp.
AATTCCATGTCCCAAAGCGCCGAATTTTCCGTTTTCATCCATATACGTCATGGTTCCAATTCCCTGTGTATTATCCCGTATCCAAAGTCCCAGCTTATATTCGCCGTTCTGGTCTAATACAGGCAATATGGAAAGAGGTATTTTCTCACCATTTCGGTTTACAAGAAGCTCCATGGTCTCTCCATGGCTTGCTTCAATTTTTTTAATCAAATCTTTTTTAATTATAGGAACAATATATTTTAAAATTGAAACTGAGTTTCTATTTCATTTTCAGTTAACTATTATATACCTCTAATATTTGTATGTCAAATATTTATACATAATATAAATTAAAAAAAATAAAAGGAGCTACCTAAATAAAGGCACTCCTTTTTATATATAAAAATATTAAATTCTATTGTTCTTCGTCTTCAGTATTTTTATGAGTTATTGGTTTCATAGTTGGGAATAGTAACACATCTCTTATTGAAGCTGAGTTTGTTAATAACATTATTATTCTATCTAACCCAATTCCTAAACCACCTGTTGGAGGTAATCCTATTTCTAGGGCATTAACAAAGTCTTCATCCATCATTCCTGCTTCTTCATCACCATTTGCTCTTGCTTCTGCTTGTTTTTTTAATCTTTCATATTGGTCGATTGGGTCATTTAATTCTGAATATGCATTTGCGTATTCTCTTCCACCAATAAATAATTCAAATCTTTCTGTAAGTTCTGGTTTATCTTTCTTTCTCTTTGTAAGAGGTGATACTTCTACTGGATAGTCCATTATAAATGTTGGCATAATTAATGTTTCTTCTACAAAAGTTTCAAAAAATTCATTTATTATATGACCTCTTGTTGTTTTTCCATTTTCTAACTCTACTCCTTTTTCTTTAGCAATAGCCATTGCTTCTTCATCTGTTTTTATTGTTTCGAAGTCAATTCCTGTTTGTTCTTTTATTGCATCTATCATAGTAACCCTCTTCCAAGGTGTCTCTAAGTCAATATTTGTTCCTTGATAGTTTATTTGTAAAGTTCCATTTACTTTTTTGCATAATCTTGTTATTATTTCTTCTGTTATATCCATCATATCATTATAGTCTTCATATGCTGAATATAATTCTATATTTGTAAATTCCGGATTATGCTTTATATCCATTCCTTCATTTCTGAAGTTCTTGCATATTTCATATACTTTTTCAAATCCACCTACTATTAATCTCTTTAAATTTAATTCTGGTGCTATTCTTAAGTACATATCCATATCTAGTGTATTATGATGTGTTTCAAACGGTCTAGCTGCATCTCCTGTTATTAAATTATTTAATATAGGAGTTTCTACTTCTAAGTATCCCTTTTCATCTAATATATTTCTTAATTCTTTTATTATCATACTTCTCTTTTTGAATGTATCTCTTACTTCTGGATTTACTATTAAATCTACATATCTTTGTCTATATCTTAAATCAGTGTCTTTTAGTCCATGAAATTTTTCTGGAAGAGGTTTTAATGATTTACAAAGAAGTGTTACCTCTTTTGCATGTATAGAAATTTCTCCTGTTCTTGTTTTAAATACAAAGCCTGTTATTCCTATAATATCACCTATATCATCTTCTTTAAATTGTTTGTAACTTTCTTCTCCTAAGTCGTTTATACTTACATAACTTTGCATTTTTCCTTCTGCATCTTGGATATGACAAAATGAAGCTTTTCCCATTATTCTTTTTGCAATGATTCTTCCTGCTATTGTAACATCTTTTCCTTCTAATTCATCATATTTTTCTATTACTTCTTGTGATGTATGTGTTCTATTAAATTTTGTTATTTCAAATGGATTTTTTCCCTCTGCAATTAAATTATTTAACTTTTCTCTTCTTACTTGCATTAAATGATTCATATCTAATTCTTGGTTATTATTTTCTTCCATCTTAGTTCCTCCTCTTTTTCACATATATTTTATCACAAAAAGTTCTCTTTTACCAGTTATTATTCCACTTTTATGCTATTTTTTGTTTTTATGCTGATTTTCTAAGCTCTAGTGCATGCTTTTTAGCAATTTCGGTTACCTCTCCATTTGAAATTCTAGCAACTTCGTTTATAATTTCTTCTTCTGTAAGTTTTTTAATTTTTGTAAATGTACGTCCATTGTTTGAGTCTTTACTAATATAATAGTTTTGATCACCTTTTGCTGCAATACTTGGTTGATGAGTAATGCATAATACTTGATGATTTTTTCCTATTAATTTTAATTTTTCTCCAACGGATTTTGCTGCTTTTCCACTTATACCTGTATCTATTTCATCAAAAATTAATATTGGTGTACTGTCTGTATCTGCAAGTACAGTTTTTATTGCTAGCATAATTCTTGACATTTCTCCTCCTGACGCTATTTTATCAAGTTTTTTTGCCTCTTCTCCAATATTTGTACATATAAAGTATTCAACTTCATCTATTCCATTTGGATTAAATTCAACCTTTTTTATATTAGTAATAAATCTAGCATTTGGCATCTCTAAATCTGCTAATTCTTTATTTATTTTTTTATTTAATGTATCAGCCATTTTTTCTCTCATATCATGCATATTATTAGCTATACTTATCATTTTTTCTTCTAAAATAAAAATTTCTTTTCTTAATTTTTCATTGTATTCATCTAAATTATTTATTCTTTCTATTTCCTTTTCTATTTTATCTTTATATTCTAATATTTCTTCTATGCTATTTCCATATTTTCTTTTTAAAGAATATATAATATCTAGTCTTTCTTCTATTTGATTTCTATCGTTTTCGTCAAAATACATTTCTGTATTTAGTGAAGATATATCCCTTGAAAGTTCTTGCGTTTCATAATAAATACTCTTCAAATTATTAAGTATTTCTTCATATTTTTCATCTAAATTGCTTATTTTTTCTATTGCTCTAATCGCATCATTTATTTTATCTATTGCGCCCTCACCTAAAGAAATATCTGCTTCATTTAAAGCTTTTCCTATTTTTTCTGAGTTCATAAAAACTTTTCTTTTTTCTTCAAGTTCTTCTTCTTCTTTGCATTTTAGATTTGCATTCTCTATTTCATCAAATTCATATTGAAGTAAACTAAGTTGTCTCTCTTTTTCTTTTTCATCTCCCAAATTTTCTTTTAATTCCTTTTTTAGTTCAATTCTCTTTTTAAATAGTGCTTTATATTCTTGTTTAGCTATAAGAATTTTGTCTCCTATAAAATTATCTAAATACTTAATGTGGTATTTAGGATTGAGTATTTTTTGATTATCATTTTGTCCATGAATATCTACAATAGTATTCATAAACTCTTTTAGCTCTGCTAAAGTTACTAATCTTCCATTTATTTTGCAAGAATTCCTTCCATTTAAATGAATTTCTCTACTAACTATTACATTTCCTTCTATTGCTAGTTCATTTTCTGGTAAGTATAAATTAATTTCTACAAAGGAATAATCTTCTCCTTTTCTTATCATCTCTTTTGAAAATCTATCACCAGATATAATGCTTATTGCATCTATAATTAATGTTTTACCTGCACCAGTTTCTCCAGTAAGTACATTGAATTTTTCACCCAATTCTATACTTAAATCATCAATAATTCCTATATTTTTTATATGTAGTGTAGTTATCATAATTTCCTCCTTGCAAAACTTTTGTTTGTATTCTTATTATACATACACTTGTTCGTTTTGTCAATGCCCTTTTTTATTATTTTAATTTTTTCTTCTTGAAATTTATTTAAAATGTTTAGTAACGTCTTTTTACAGTAGATACTATTATAGAACAAAAGAGGCATAATTAATATTTTTCAACATTTTTAATAACTTTTCATGCC
>USTA01000120.1 GCA_900557475.1 uncultured Clostridium sp.
ATATAACTGATAAAGCAAAAAGGAGATATAAAGAAGCACTAAATAGATGTAAGCAGGTTATAGTGAGAGATGCACATACTGAAAAAATATGTAAAGAAACTTATAAAACTGATTGCAAAAAAGGGACAGATGTAGTATTTGCATACTTAAAAGTAATGAAGGATAATTTTGATATAGAAAAAGAAGATAAAAAGGACATAACAATTCTTGTTCCGATATCATATAATAAAAAAATAAAGGAAACTCTTAATATAAAAACTAAAGAGGACTACTATGAATATATATTAAATTTAGTAAGGAAAAATATTAGTAAGACTTCAAAATTAGTTATTACTAGTAGTGTTTTAGATGATGAAAAATGTTCTAAAGAAATTTATGAATACCTAAAAAAGAGCATTAAAGAAAACGAAATAGAATTTATAGAATATACAAATTTAGATAAATTTATAGAATTATTAAAATTGTCAACAATTGTTATATCTGCTAGAATGCATGCAATGATCTTAGGCTTAATATATGGAAATAAAGTGGAAGTTATTCCTTTTAAGACTAAATTAAAAGTATTTAAAGAAGAATATCAAGATATAGATACAAAAAAACTAAATACTGTACAAGAAAATACATATAAAGAATTAGAAGAACTGTATGATGAAATAAATAATAAATAAATACGAATATTACAAAAAAATAATATAATTGTAATCTTACTAAAATAAAAAAATGATAAAATAAGTAATAATATGGATAAAAGGAGAGAAAAATGTTACCTAAAAAACGACTTAAAATAAGATTGCTAATTATATTGTTTTTGTTCTCTATTTTCATAATATATATTATAATGACTAATATAAAAGATACAACAATAGTGGCACAGGAAAAAATTACAGACATGATATCTAAAGCTGAATATATGCAAGATAATGAAATCCTTGGAGGAAAAACTTACTATGTATCGAGTAATGGTACATCTGCAAAAGGAACTGATATAGATGATCCAATGTCATTACAAATGGCAAATACAAAAACTTTTTATGGAAATGATAAGATTTTATTAAAAAAAGGGGATATATTTTATGATCAAATAAATTTTAAAGTAAGTGCTAGTAATGATAATTTTTTGTATATAGGAACTTATGGTAATGAAACATTAGAAAAACCAATTATTACAACTGCATATTATATAGAAGATTCTGAAGCTTTTTCTAAAGTGGGAGATAATATATATGTGCTAGATATGTCAAAGAGAGAACATTTAAAAGGCTATTTAACATATTATTCAACTGCATATAATGTTGGATTTTTTAGAGATGAGAATATGAATATTTATGGTGATAAAAAAACAACACTAGAAGAATTAGAAAAAGATTTCCACTTTTTCTGTGATAACAAATATTTATATATAAAATCTCCTCAAAATCCAGTAGAACTCTTGGGGAAAATTACAATTGCAAGTAAATTTAATATTGTAAACTTAAAATCAAATACAATATTAGATGGAATAATTGTACAAGATACTGGTGCTCACGGAATTATAAAAGAAGGTAATATAGAAAATATATATATTAAAAATTGTGTTATACAAAATATTGGAGGTTCGTTTTTGTTTGATGCAAATGAAAACTTATCTAGATATGGAAATGGAATAGAGTTTTGGAATCAAGCAGAAAATACAATAGTAGAAAAATGTATTTTCAAAAATATTTATGATGCTGCATACACACTTCAAGGGAACAGTATAAAAAATGGTTTTTCGAATAATATATGTAGAAATAATATAATCATAAATAGTACGTATCCAATAGAAATATCATGCCACAATGGTGGAAGTACAGAAAATTGTGATTTTGCAGGAAATGTCGTTACAGAAAATATAATAATAAATCAGGGGAAAGGCTTTGGATATGAGACAAGACCAAATAAAAATAATGCATCAAATATGGTAATATGGAGGTTGCCATATGTGGAAGACAAATTAAAATATTATGACAATAAAGTATATAATAGTAGAAGTTTATACTTTGAAGCAACAACAAATATATATAAAGAAAGTATAATAAGTGATAACAATACATATTATTTAAATGAAAATCCTGTATACTTTATAGATAGTAAACAGCATACAGACAAAAGTTATTTATATGGCCAAGGCTTAGACTTAAATTCGGCATTTAATAATATATCAGAAGAAGATGCTAATAAAATATCAAATGAAGAAATACTAAACAGTACAAATTATGAAGAAATAAAAGCATATTATGATGACTTTGATAAAAAATATATAACTAAAAACAAAGTAGAAAAAATATTAGAAAGCTTAAAAGAAATAGAAAATAAGAATAAGCAGATATTTGAAAATAGTGAAGTATCAAATACTTACAATGAAGTTATAGAAAAATTAAATGCTTTAATGGATAATATAGCTATAAAACAAGAAGATGTAATTAATTCTTATAATGAAATGTACAAGCTGAATAGTAAGATTATAGACGAATCTTTTAAAGGAGTATTTAACAATTTTACTGAAAACAATTTAGATGAAATATGCAGATTAATAGACAATATATCTAAAGATTATCAGGATATCTTCTCATACTATGTTGTAGAGGATAAAATAGAACTTCAAGATGTGAAAGATGTGTTAAATAATGTAATTGAAAAATATAATAGCAATTTAGATTTAAACATAGAATATTTGGAAGAACATATAAATATAGCAAAAGATTTGTATAATAATAAAATTCAAACTGAAAATATTTATAAAAATGTTTTAAATAAACAAAGAATACTTAATATTTCGGGATTAGTAGACAAAGTTATAGACCAAAAGATTAGCGTACATATAGAAAAAGAAAAGGCAGAAATAAAAGTAAGATATGACAAAGATACAAATATTCTTACAAATGAAGAAATAAAGGTAACATTAAGTGTAGGGAAAAATACTAAGATAATAAATAATAATGGAAAAAATACATATACATTTAAACAAAATGGAACATTTGAATTTATTTTAGAAATAAGGGAAAATACATATAAAGTTCCTATTACAATAACTAACATTAATAAAGAATACAAAATAGATGATGAATATATATCTAATATAGAAAATGGAACTAGTATATCAGAAATTAAGCAAAAATTGAGTTTGAAAGATTTTAAAGTACTGAGAAATGGAAAAGTGATTGGAAAAGAAAATACAAAATTAGCAACAGGAGATATTCTCAAAATAGAAAATGAAGAATATACAGTGGTTATAAAAGGAGATATAAGTTGCGATGGAAATATAGGCTTAAATGAGGTCGTTTCATATAGAAAGTACTTGCTAGAATATATAAATTACAATAAATTGGAAGAAAAAGCAGCTGATGTAAACATGGATTCTAAATTGGACACCAAGGATTTAGTAGAGATAAGAAAACTAATATTAAAGTAGATAAATTGTTCTTACAAAAATAGAAAATTAATATATTGACATTTTACTCATATAAGGTTATCATTTAATAAGTAAAAAAGTGGAGGATAAAAATGAAAAAAACAAACATTAAATTTTTAATTAGCATAGTTATGATAGTATTTATAATTTCAGTAGCAAATATAGCATTTGCAGCAGGAGAAACAGCAAGTATTGCCATAAGCTCAGATGTTAATACAAGTGAGATATTTACATCTAAAAAAGTTTATGTATCTTTAGCCTTAAAAAATTTTAAAAATGTAGATACAAGTTTACCAATTGCAATTTCAGGAAATTTATCATATGATACAAGCATATTTGAAAATCCATCAATTGAAGGTAAAAATGGATGGTC
>USTA01000121.1 GCA_900557475.1 uncultured Clostridium sp.
TAACTGTTAAAAATAAAGCAGAAAAGTTAGAAAATAAAAAAGCAAATGTAGTTTTACTTATAGATTCATCAAGAAGTATGTCAACTAATAAAGTTACTATTAATGGTGAACTTACAACCAGAAAACAAGCTGTATTAGATGCTTCTCAAACATTAATAACAAAATTATTAGAAGCAAATCCTAACATGAAAATTGGAGTTGTAGAATTCGCTACAAATGCTGAATTAAATGATGAAGGCTATACTGTTGAAGGAACAGAAAAAGATGCTAAAACAGTTACTAAATCCCTTACAAATAATAAAGATACTTTGAAAAAAGCATTAGAAACAGTTTCTAAAGATACCATGGGTGCAAGAACAAATATAGAAGCCGGTCTTATAGCAGCAGATAAATTATTAGCCACAAATAAAGACGAAGATACTGAAAATTATATTATTCTTTTAACAGATGCTATACCTAATACTGCTATGGGTGTTACAATGGATACTTATACTGATAAAACTGCAGTTCCTACCAAAAATAAATTATTGGAATTAAAAAAATCTGGTGTAAATGTTATCTCTATGTTAATTGAAATGACAGATGATGAAATTGAAGCTTCTAAAGAAGAACCAAAACCAACATACAAACAAGTTGCTGAAAAAATATTTGGTACTTCTGCTGCTCCTACTTCTGGCGAAGTTTTATATGTATCAGATGAAGAAGCAGAAAAAACTGTAACGGATAAAATTTACTCAAGTTTAATAAGAGAAAGTTATGAACTAGATAATATAGTTATAAAAGATTATTTTCCACAAAATATTATAGACAATTTCAAATATGCACAACTTACTAAACCAAGCATAGGTGAAATTACAGCTGAAATAGATAAAAAAGATAATTCTATTACTTGGAAAATTTCTAAACTTGAAGCAGGTCAAACTGCAACATTTTCATACAGAATTGCTTTAAATAGTACTTTTGATAGTAAAATTGTTGGTATTAATTTACCTACAAATGAAAATGTAAAAATCACTTATGAAGAGGATAAAGTTCCAGGTGAAAAGGAAAATGATAAATGTCCTATAATTGCATTAGATGTATTACCAACTAAGGACATCCCTCAAACAGGAAATTATATTGGCATATATACAGCAACTATTATTAGTATTATTGCAGTAATTGCAATTGTAAGTTATGTATATATTAATAGAACTAAATTTTAATTAGCTACCCCCTGTTAAATATATTTTTAATATATTTAACATTGCACACAATGTGGTCTCACTGCCACATTGCAAATAAAACTTTCATATTTTTGAAAAGAGATGACTTTTTCTCTCATTGGGTCATCTCTTTTCTTTTTTTAATTCTCCAGCTCTTTTTATACTATTATATCCAAATTTATTTTTTAATTTGTCCAATGTATAATCTAGCTTTTCTTGTTTTTCATTTTCATTATTTTCAAATAATGATATTTGTCTATCTTTTTCGTCTACTAAATCATCTACTCTAATCCCTATTAATCTTACATATGTACCGGTTTTATATAATTCTGAAATTAATTTCCTAGCTTCTTCATATATAATTTTGGTACTAGCGGTTGAAAATTCCATCTTTCTTTGATGTGAAAATACTCTAAAATCTTTTGTTTTTATTTGAACATTCACAACATTTGCAAGCATATTTTCAGCACGCAGTCTATATGTTACTTGTTCAGTTAACTCAAGTAACACTTTATTTAAATTTTCTAAACTGTTATAATCTGTTGAAAGTGTTACTGAATTACCTATTCCCTTTGGCTTTTCTACTAAATAGTTTACAGGTGTTTCATCAATACCATTTGCATATTCCCATATCATTTTTCCAAATTTACCAAATGCATTTACAATTCTTGTTTTATCCTCTTTAGCTAAGTCCCCTATGGTTCTTATTCCCATTTTATCTAGTTTAGGAATACTTCTTTTACCAACCATAAGAAGTTCACTCACTTTAAGTGGCCACATTTTATCTTCTATTTCATCTTTCCAAAGAGTATGAATTTTATCTGGCTTTTCAAAATCTGATGCCATTTTTGCTAATAATTTATTAGGTGCTATTCCTATATTTACAGTAAAGCCTTGTTCTTTTTTTACTCTCGTAGATATTTCTTTTGCAATAGTTAGAATATTTTCATTTTTTCCTATAAAATTTGTCATATCTAAAAAACATTCATCGATTGAAAATCTTTCTATTTTATCTATATATTCACTAAATAGTTGATACAATCTATCTGAATATTCTCTATACATTTTGTGATTAGATGCAAATACTTTTAGACCCGGGCATTTTTTTCTGGCAAAGTAGATTGGTTCACCTGTTTTTATTCCAAACTGCTTTGCAATATTACTTTTGGCAAGTACAACTCCATGCCTCTTTGATTCATCCCCACCTATTATTGCTGGGATAGTTCTTATATCTAGCTTACTTCCGCTTCTTTAGCATGTCTACTGCTGTCCATGATAAAAAAGCATTATTTACATCTATATGCATTATTATTCTATCCATAAATATCACCTATGCCAATTATAAAACATATGTTTTTATTTGTCAACATCCAAAATTATATTATAAAATACTCCTTTCCAATAAAGAACAAAAAGTGGGCTTTATTAAACTTTTTGCTTATTAAAAATCTACATCGCCCGCGTCTTTGTTCGTGTGCCAATTTTACATTCGTAAAATTGTGTGCAATGCTTTTATTGTATAGGAAAACTCGATTTTTCCTAAAAAAAAATAAAAGGTCTATGCTACTACATAAACCTTTTATTTTTTATATCATATCTTCCATTTTATAATATCCATTTTCTTTTTCTATAATAAATCTTGCTGCTTTTAATGCTCCTTCTGCAAATACAGCTCTTGAGTATGCTTTGTGTGTAATTTCAAATGTTTCACTTTCTCCAAAAAATCTTACTGTATGCTCTCCTACAATGTTTCCTCCTCTAATTGAAGAAAATCCAATTTCTTTATTACTTCTTTTTTCTCTTTTGCTAAGTCTATCAAAATTATATTCCTTTTTATCTTTTAATACAGAATTTATTGAATCTGCCAATAGTAATGCTGTTCCACTTGGTGCGTCAACCTTTCTATTATGGTGTGTTTCTATTATTTCTATATCTGTATTAGATAATGCTTTTGTGACTTCTGCCACAATTTTTTTCATTAAACATATATCATATGACATATTTGCAGATTGAAACACAGGAATCTTTTTTGAATAAAGTTTTAGCATCTCTATATCCTCATTTGATAGTCCGTGTAGTTGCTATAACAATTGGAATATTATTTTCTAAAGCATATTCTGCAATATTTAAAGTAGCTTTTGGTACAGAAAAGTCTATAATTACATCTGGCTTTTTTTCAATTTCTAAAGTATTTTTATATACAGGAAATTCGTGCTTTATATTATTTTCTAAGTCTAATCCACATATTACCTCAAATTCATTAGAATTTCTTATTGCGTTTTCTACCTCTTGTCCCATCTTTCCATTTATACCATTAATTAATACTTTTATCATATTTAATCCTCTTTCTTAAATTATTCTCCCTACGAATAATAGGCATAAGAATACATATGCATATCTGTATGCTTTTTTAGTTTGTAATTTCTTTTTTATATATTCTCTTGTTTCCTGGATTGCACTGTATTTATCTACTAAAGTTATTATCCATGTTTCTTTGTATTTTGGCATAGCTAAAGTCACAGGCCACATATGTTTTATAATTATGTCTTGCTCTTTTTCGTTTAGTTCATATAATTTTACTGCATTTTTT
>USTA01000122.1 GCA_900557475.1 uncultured Clostridium sp.
TGCGGACATTTAAGAAGATATAAAAAGATAGTCAAAAAGACATATATAATTTATATAAATTATTTATATTTTCATATTTATTATTATTACTTATTCCGCTTCTTTCCATTCAAGTGTATTTGCTATTTCTTCTGCTGTTTTTTGTATTGATTCATCATCTTTCATGTTAAATGAATATGTATCTACTGTTGCTAAATTTTTTCCATTTAAAATATAATATGCATATTCTACACAATCATAGTCTCCTTTAAATACTGTTCTTATTTTTAGCATATCATAACCTTTTGATGTTTTTACTATTTCATCTTTATACTCTGCTGGTGGTTCTTCCATACTTTCTGCATATTCTTTCATATTCTTTTGTACATCTTCAATTGATGAAATATCTTCAGCTGTAATTTCATAATAACTAACATTTAAGTATGCTGGATATTCATCATACGCTATTTCATTAACATTAGCATCATCTGCTAATGGAACTGAGTTTATGAATTTATAATAGCTCCATCCACTATTATAATAATTGCTATATGCAGTCCAGCTTTTATTTATTTCAAAGCTCAACATTCCATCTGTTATAACTTCATTATTTCCTAGTAAACCTTTATTTGTGGCTATCCCTATTCCAACACCTAAAGCTATTATTATTACTAATGCACAAGCTATTATTATATGCGTTTTCTTGCTTTTCTTTATTTCAATCGGTTTTTCAGCTACTTCTTCTGAAAAGTAATATTTTCCTTTTTCTTTGTTTATTATTTTAATTGACTTTAGAAAATTAAAGCTAGCCTTTAGTTCTTCAGACTCTTCAAATTCCGCAAATAGTTCTTGTTTTGAAATTCCATGTTCTTTTGTTGTTGCATTAAACTTTTCAAATATTGGTTTTATTTTTTGAATTGCTAAATTCTTTTTTTCTTCTAGCTCTTCTTTACTAAAATCCTCTAATCTGCCTGCTGTTCCTTCTGCAATTTGCTTTTTAATATTTGCTGTAATAACACTTGCTCCTAATATAGTAAATACAACTGCTAATATGAAATCTTGTGTTATAGCTCCTGTAAACTCACTATCTGCATATAGTACTTTTAAGGTATTTACACTTACTACAACTCCTTCATTATATAATAGCACGCTTGGTATTACTAATAGTGTAGTTACTGATACGATTACAATTGCTATTGCCATAATTATAATTGGCACAGCCTTTGTCATTTTGCCTTTTAAAAGCTTGTATCCAAGCAATTCTCCTGCTGCTATAAGGATTGCTAGTGCTGATAACATCATATTACCATATACATACATTAAAACCCATGGAATTGTTGCAATAATTCCTCCTACTATTGCTCCTATAATTCCTGTTACATAGCTACCACTTGCTTTGCTCTTTTTTTCTCTTGGTTCTTTAGATTTTTCTTTTTTTGTTGGCTTAGTTTCTTTTGTTTTTACAGTTTTTTCTTTTTGCAAAGCTTCGTTTTCTGGTGTAGAATTTGTTTCATTTTTCTTCATCATATATTCCCCCTATATGGTTTTTATACATTATATATGTATCTTTTTAATTTTGCAATACTTATTTTCTCTAAATTTCATCTTCCCATATAGCATTTTTTATATGATTAATATTCCATTTATTTTCCTTAAAGCTAACTTCTATTGCATCTATGCGAACATATTCTCTTACATCATATTTATATAGGTAATAATTAATGGCTTTTAACATTCTTATCTTCTTCTTTTTCGTTATAGCCTCTGCTGGTTTTCCATATGCATTGTTCGACCTAGTTTTAACCTCTACAAAAATTACTGTGTCTTCTTTCTTAGCAATTATATCGATTTCTCCTTGTCTGCAATAAAAGTTTGTTGTTAGAATTTTATAGTTATTTTGTTCTAAATATTCTTTGGCAAGCTTTTCACCTTTTTTGCCTATATCATTTCCTATTCCTATACTATTTACCTCCATCTTCTTTTTTAATGATTCCAGTATTTTTTATCTAAACTTCTATATTGAATTGCCTCTGCTATATGCTTTTCTTTAATATTATTCTCTTGTTCTAAGTCAGCTATTGTTCTTGCTACTTTTAGGATTTTATTATATGCTCTAGCAGAAAGACCTAATTTAGAAAATGCTATTTCTAAAATCTCCTTAGCTTTCCCTTCTATCTTACAATATTTTTCTATAAGCTTTGGTGTTAACTGAGAATTAGAATAAAGATTTTCATCTTTGTACCTTTCTTGTTGTAGTGTTCTTGCTTTGTTAACCCTTATTCCGTATAGTTTCTGAATTTTCTATATTTCTTATACTGTTTAGCTCATCATATTTTAGATGTCCTACTTCAATTTGAATATCTATTCTATCAAGCAATGGTCCACTTATTCTTCCCATATAATTATTTATATCTGTTTTAGAACATGTGCACTTCTTATCTTCACAGCCGTAAAATCCGCATGGACATGGATTCATGGATGCAACTAACATAAAATTACATGGATATGTTAGACTTGCATATAGTCTACTTATTGTAACATTTTTATCCTCTAGTGGTCCTCTTAATACCTCTAGAGAATTTCTATTAAACTCTGGAAGTTCATCTAAAAATAACACTCCATTATGTGCTAAGCTTATCTCTCCCGGTTTAGGAATATTTCCTCCTCCTATTAATGCTGTTGTAGATATTGTATGGTGTGGCGCCCTAAATGGTCTTTCTATCATTATTGATTCATTTTTCTGAATGTTTCCTGCTATACTGTGAATTTTTGTTGTTTCTAAAGCTTCTTCTACTGTCATTTTAGGAAGTATTGTAGGTATTCTTTTAGCAAGCATTGTTTTTCCACTTCCGTGCACTACCTATCATAAGCAAATTATGCCCTCCTGCCGCTGCAATTTCTATTGCTCTTTTTATATTTTCTTGTCCTTTTACTTCTGAAAAGTCAAGTGCATAATTATTTTTCACTTTAAGGAGTTCTTCTATATTGTTTTTATTTTCTTCTATTATTATTTCATTTCTCAAGTATTTTATTGCCTCTTTTAGTGTCTTTACACCTATCACTTTTATTCCCTGAACAACTGATGCTTCTTTAGCATTTTCTACTGGTAAAATTATTCTTTTGGCATTTAGTTTTCTAGCCTCTATACATATTGGCAATGCTCCATTTATTTTGTTTATTCTTCCATCTAAAGAAAGTTCTCCTATAATAATTGTATCTTTTAACATTCTATATTCTACAATTTTATTACAGGCAAGTATTCCTACTGCAATTGGCAAATCGAATAATGAACCTTCCTTCTTTCTATCTGCTGGTGCTAAATTTACTATAATTTTTCTATTTAAAATTTCATAACCTGAATTTTTTATAGCTGCTTTTACTCTTTCTTTTGCCTCCTTTACACTTGTGTCTGGAAGCCCAACAATGCCAAAGTACGGAAGGCCTTGTGACACATCTATTTGGATATCTACAAGATATCCATTTAGTCCAAGTAGTGCCATACTTTTTATTATTGATAACATTTATTCCTTTCTTTTGGGGATGTTTAGATAAAATTTATTGAATTAATTATTTACATTATATACCAATTTAAATTTGTTGTAAATACTTTTTCCTTTATAATTTTATTTCATGATATGCTTCAAAGGAAAAGAACAAATCTTGCCAACAAAAATGCCATGAGTACATTATTTTAGTTAGAAAATTTGCATTACTTATAAAACAAATCCTTGCAATGCTGGTATTTCAGTAATTACAAGGATTTATTTATCTATTTTAACTTGGTGCACCTGGAGGGATTCGAACCCCCG
>USTA01000123.1 GCA_900557475.1 uncultured Clostridium sp.
TACTGTGGAGAATGCGGACAGCTTTACCGCAGACAGGTATGGTCAAAGTATGGCGAAAAACAGGCGGTTTGGAGATGTGACAATCGGCTGAAAAACGGAAAAAAGCGATGTAAGTATTCTCCCACACTGAAAGAAAAAACACTGCATACTGCCATTATGACTGCCATTAATAGTGTGGCAGAGGATCATGGGAGGTTTGTGCAGGCGTTTCGGGAAAATGTCTTGCAGGTCATTGGAAGTTATGAGGCATCGGAAAAAGAAACAGAAATCCTCAAACAGATGGAAGCCTGCCAGAAAAAGCTGATGGAGCTTATGGAAATCGGGATGAAAGATGGACAAGAGGATTTTGAACAGCAATATGGCAAGATCATGAGGAAACTGAAAGAACTGCAAAACGCCAGAGCAAAAACCGCAAAAGAAAACAGACTGGCGGAAAGCTGTCAGCAAAGAGCAGAAGATCTGGAACAGTATGTGAGAAAAACAAGCTGGTTACAGAGAGAGTTTGACGAGGAACTGGTACGCAGACTCATCCGAGTGATTAAGGTGGTCAATGAAAATAAACTGGAGATACAGTTTCATTCGGGAATTGTGATGGTACAGCGGATGGATTTTGAGGAGTGATGGGGGAGCCACATAATGGCTCCAACAACTCATACTATTATAAAAAAATAAAATCTAAATTCTTTTATTAATAAAAACGGAGTTATGCTGTTTCATTATACCTAAATATGGAAAATAGATGTACATTTTGCTATAATATTTTTTAAACTGAAAATTATTAAGGTGATGTAATATACATGAATGTTTAAAAAGTGTAATATAGGGAGAAGGGCATTTAGTAACTATTATTTGAGGTTTTGAGAGGATATTTGTATGAAAGAATATAATCCTAAAAAAGCTGTTAGGAAAAATATAACTCCAATAATAATTTTAATTGTAGAAATTTTTATAGATATTTATGTTAATTTTACAGGTGATTTTTTAATAGCTGTAACAGAATCCTATATGGATTATGTATATGCAGGAATAATATCTATTTCGATATTATGTTTTTCGTTTATTGCATTAATTTCCGGATTTTTGGATAGGACATTTTATGGTTATAAAATGAGAGAAATCTTTCAGTTTGAAGAATCAAATGTAAATTTTAAATATGATATTATATATTCTTTAGGAGCTATTGTTTTGGCAACGGTTTTTCTTGCAGGGAATTTTGTTATGGATTTCTCGAATAGTTTGACTGCATTATTATTTGGTATAATCTTTTTTGAGGGTAATATTGCATTTAAAATTTATCAAATTATAACAGAGGATAATATTTGTTATGACTTGGTAGTTGAGCATTTTAGAAATGGTGATAAAAAACGCATTGATGATTATAGAGCATTTCAGAGTGATGTTGATAAAATGATTTCTGCTTTGAAAATATTTATAAATGAAAATGATGCTGTAGGAAAAAATAATGTATGTGATATGCTGAGTTGCCTCGCTGAAAATATTCAGGCTAGAGCGAAAAAGAATAATAATTATTGTTGGTATGATTATTTTAATCAAAAAGTTAGAGATTGTATATATGAATTTACCAATACTTTTGGATATAATGAGATGATAAAAAATGTTATAAAAATTTATCATTACATACCCGATTTTAAATATGAGAGAATTGACTTGTATTGTATTCCATTAAATAATATGCGTTTTTGGAATGATAAAAATTTGATAGAGCAAGATTATTTTGATCAAATTAGTCAAATTGATTTTATAGATGAGTATAAAAATGGAGATATAACGAATTTGGAAATAGAAAAAATTTTATATTGCTATTTTCAAAATGTTTCGTCTAATCTTGTGTGTTCGGAATCAGTAAAAAAACAAATTATAGAAACATACATCCAACAGTTAGCAAAATTTCATTGGAAAACAAATGAAGAAGGTACAGAAGTAGATAGTAATGGATTGTTAAATATTTTGGTATATTTTGTTTTGAAAAATGAAAATACGAATGAAAGAAATTTAATTTTTCAAATTTTAGCTAAAGAATTATTTTATAATAGTACTTCATTTCCAGATGAAAAATTTTATGATTTTTTGTCCTTATTTTTTCAAGCTTTTTATGCCTATATATTTTGTGAAGAAGTTCTCAATCCAGAATATAGAGAAATGTTAAAAGAAACATTTACTCAGGAAATATCATCAGCCACTCTTAAAAAAAGAAAAGTTTCGGAGCTATTAGGATCAAATATAAGATCAATATTGCGAGCAATAGGAAGAAGAATTGAAAGACAAAATGACGATGGAAGAAAATTTGAATATTTCCCAGAGTTTATGATGGTTAAAAAAATAGTTTGGACCCCTAATTTTGATATTGAATATCTATTTATACTTTATTTAATATATAACGATGAGGTTGGTTATTATTCGATATCTGAAAGTTGTTTTGATTGGAAAAATATACAAGAAGATAAACAGTTTTTAGTACTAAGCATTATGTTGGAAAAATTTGATAAAAGTAATGGATTGTTGAAAAGTGATTTTGTCAATGAATGTATATTGTATGGGAAACTGTTAGGTCATACACATATGATTTCTGAATCTAATCAGCAAAAACTATTTGAACATATTAACAAAGAACTGACGAATATTTTGGAGAAAAGAACTAACAATATCAAACAGGAAGAAACAAATTTGTCAGATGACAGAATTAATGACATACTAAATGAGATAAACGAGTTAATGGAAAAAGATGAAATACTTGGTTGGGATAAAGATTATTCTTCAAATTTTTGTTTAGAGTTTTCCACCCCCAATTATATTGTTAAAAAGAGAAATAGAACAAATAGAGAAGTTGCTAGAATTTTTCAAAATGCAATCATAGATAGTTTGCAAAAATATATTGATAAATATACCAATGAATTGATTTTAACTTTTGATTTAGATGGAATTAATAAATTGTCAGAGTTTCTTTTGATAAATAAATATAATGCACGAAATTACACATTTACTGAGGATTTGGCTTTAGGAAAATATAAAAATACAGAAGAGTTTAATAAATTAATAGAACTGCAGAATAAATTGAGTTTGAATAAAACTCCACAAATGCATAGTAAATTATTCTTCCAAAAAGGAAATTTTAAATTCAATGCTAAAATATCAAAATTGCAGAATATTGATTTAAATGAACAAGAATGTGCAGATTTTATTGAAAATTCTAAAGCGTACAATGGGTTATATAATGTAGAGGGCGCTTTGATGTCAAAAGAAAAGGCAATTAAAATTATTAAGCAATTGTATCATAGAGAAATATTTGAATTTGAACTTATGATTGCTTTTAAAGGGGATGATGTAACACATATAGTTTTTAAGTATTAGACTAACATAATTTGCAACAGTAGTAAGGTGTATAGGTTTAAATTTATTTTAGAAAATTTGTCGTTTCTCTAAGTCTTTAAAAGATACCGTATGTGCTGTGCTTTTGATGTCTTCAACTTGAATCTTATTTTTAATAAAGTAGAATGATGAAATAAAGCATATTATTAGAAACATGCTAGATTTTCAAATCTTAATAGATGAACAATGTTAAAATTTGTGACCACTCAAAGAACACCGAAATAGTTAGTAAAGGAGAAAGACTATGAAACATTATGCCTATAAAACAGGCTACTTTTGGCGGAAGTTGGACAATGTACTGATACGCAGGATGAACCATGGACTATAGTCAATAAAGTGGACACAATTTATAAAGAAAAGTGCCGAGTACAG
>USTA01000124.1 GCA_900557475.1 uncultured Clostridium sp.
TACACCAATGCAAAAAGAAGAATTGTACAATAAAATTTTTGATACACTAGAAGATTATGTTATAAATTTAATTCCATTAAAAAATATTGAAGATCCAGAGTTAATAAAACAATGCAGTTTGTTTGAAACCTATGAAGTTGGAAAATTAGACCAAGTAGATATTTTAGATAAAAGGATGATTTTAATAGGAATTAGTAGAAAATTATTTGTTCATAGCCTACCACTAGTTGTTGCAGAAAAGTGCTACATAAAATTACTAAAAGATACAAGAAACTTAATTGTAGATACAAAAATAGCAAGAAAAAGGGAAAATGCATATCAATTATTGTTAAGAATGTTTGAACAATACAATAATAAATTATTAGCTGTAAAAATATATTGGGACAAGCCAGAACAAAAAAATGCATATGCTAAACTTGCAGAAAAACGTAAAAAGCTAGAAGCGGCAAAAGATAATGGTATAAAAAATTATGAGATAAAAAAACAAATACTATATATTAGAGAAGATATGAAAATATTAGAGAAATATAATGATAAATATTATAGAATTTTACAATTTTATAGAAATAGATTAGTTAATTTAGGTGATATGAGACCAGTAAAAAATAATGCTAAAACAGGTAAATATAAGTTGGTAAGAGATAGAATTAGAAAGGAAGTAAGAGATGGAGCAGCATCTTGAGTTACAATATGACCAGATTGAGCCAAATGAAGAATATAAAAAGATAATACAAAAAGTAGTAGATTCTTGTTTCAAACATGAAAATTTAGATAAGTTAAAGTTATACATTAGTATAACTTTAACTGTACCTAATATAATTAGAGAGTACAATAAAAAATATAGAGAAATTGACAAAGAGACAGATGTTCTTTCTTTTCCAATGTTTGAGAAAGATGAGATTCAATCTTTAATAAGTGAAGATTACGAAGTAAAAGATGTTTTAGGAGACTTAATAATATCAATTCCAAGAGTAAAAGAGCAGTCGGTAGAATATGGACATAGCTTTGAAAGAGAACTTGCATATATGGTAGTACATGGATTTTATCATCTTATGGGGTATGACCATATGATAGAAGTAGATAAGACGGAAATGAGAAAAAAAGAAGATGAAATATTAAATGAACTTCATATAACAAGAGAATGAAATTTTTAGTCATAGATGAAAGGAATGAAAATCGTAATGAAGAAAAAAGATGAAAGGCTCTATAATCATAACTTTATAGAGGCTTGCAATAATGCAGTAAATGGAATTATATATGCAGCAACAACACAAAGTAATGTAAAAAAGCAGTTAATAATTGGCGTAATAATTATGATTTTGAGTCTATTTTATAATTTTACAACAGCAGAATTTTTATGCTTAACTTTTGCAGTGTTTTTTGTCATATTTGCCGAAATGGTAAATACAGCAATAGAAACACTGGTAGATTTATTAGTAGATGTATATCATCCAAAAGCAAAAATTGCAAAAGATGTAGCAGCAGGAGCAGTAGTACTAACTGCTTGTAATGCAATTGTAGTAGCTTATTTTTTATTCTTTAGAGAAACGGAATTAACACATATGGGAGAAAGCTTATTTAGTTCAATGATTTCAGATCCAACCCATTTGATATTTGTAGGATTAATTATAACTGTTATTGCGATTGTTGCAGTTAAAACAATTGCAAATTATAAAAAACAGAAAAATCCCACACAAAAGGTTTTTATACCAAGTGGGCAAACTGCATTAGCTTTTGCAATACTTACAGCAATTTGGATTAACACAAAAAATCCAGTAGTATTTTGCTTAAGCTTAGGTTTGTCAATTTTAGTTGCAGGAAACAGAATTAATGATACAAGAAGTTTTGGAGAAGTAATATTTGGAGCTTTTATGGGGCCTTTGATAGTACTTATGATATTTGGATTAACACTATTAAGAATATAGAGTTTGTGGAGAGATATGTATGAATAAAAAAAGAATTTGGATAATAATATCAGCTTTGTTAATAATTGTAATAGGTATATGTGCGGCTATTTTATATGTCAGAAGTAGTAAAGACAATAGTACTTTTTTAGGAACAGATGAAGTTACAGGAGAAGAAAATACAAATACCATTGTAGCAGAACTTCCAAAAGTAAAAACATTTAAAGGAAATGATAGACCAATTGCTGTAATGATTGATAATAATAAAGATGCTATGCCTCAAGGCGGACTTAATGATGCATATATGGTGTATGAGCTTATAGCAGAAGGTGGAGAGTCAAGATTAATGGCTTTATTTAAAGGAGCAAATGTATCTAAAATAGGGCCTGTAAGAAGTGCTAGACATTATTTCTTAGATTATGCTTTAGAAAATGATGCAATTTATGTACACTATGGTTGGAGTCCTCAAGCACAATCTGATATATCATCACTTAATGTAAACAATATAAATGGAATTTCAGAAAAAACATCGGATTTTTGGAGAACTAAGGATAAAAAAGCACCACACAATGTAGCAACTTCTTCAGAAAAGATTTTAAATATAGCTAAGAAAAAAGGATATAGAACAACAAGCTCTAGCAAGAGTATTTTAAATTATGTAACAGAAGAAGTGGAACTAGAAAGTGAAATTAATGCAGCTAGTGTAAAAATACCATATTCAGATTATAATATAGTTAAATGGGATTATAATTCTGATACTAAAAGATATGAAAGATCATCAAAATCTAAAAAGCAAACAGATTGGTCAACAAATGAAGTTGTAACAACAAAAAATATAATTATTGAATTTATAGCAAATTCAACTTTAAATGATGGTGAAAATAAAGGTAGACAAACTATGACTACAATCGGAAAAAAAGATGGATATTATATTACAAATGGAAAAGCTATAAAGATTAAATGTGAAAAGACTACAAGAAGTTCAAAAACTATATATAAAGATTTAGAAGGTAATGAAATAGAAGTTAATGATGGAAATACTTTTGTGCAAATATGTCCTATAAATGCAAATGTAGTTATAGAGTAGTAAAAAGGAGAAAAAATGGAAGAATTTAAATCTGGATTTGTAACTGTAATTGGTAGAACAAATGTTGGAAAATCTAGTATAATAAATAGTTTAGTGGGAGAAAAAGTATCTGCTATTGCAAATAAACCACAAACAACAAGGACTAGGATAAAAGGAATAATAAACAGAGAAAATTTACAAATTATAATATTAGATACTCCAGGTATTCATAAACCAAAATCAAAACTTGGAAATACAATGGTAGAAAATGCAATAAGTTCAATTCCAGATGTAGATATTGTTTTATATGTAATAGATGCAAAAGAAAAAAGAATTGATGAAAAAACAATTGAGAAAATCAAACAAAGTAATAAAAAAACGATTTTAATAATAAATAAAATTGATTTAGTAGATGCGAAAAAAGTAGCAGAACTTATAGATACATATAAAAACTTATATGATTTTAAAGCCATACTTCCAGTGTCAGTAACAAAAAATAAAAACATTGAAGAAATTATTATGGAGATTAGAAACAACTTAGAAGAAGGTCCTGCATATTATAGTGAAGACGAATATACAGACCAAACATTAAGACAGTTAGCAGAAGAAACAATAAGAGAAAAAGCACTAAAACTATTGCAAGATGAGGTTCCTCATGGGATTTTTGTTCAAGCAACAAAGATGAAAATGAGAAAAACAAAAGAAATGGAAAAAATTTACGATATAGAAGCTACTATTTTTTGTTTAAGAAATTCACATAAGG
>USTA01000125.1 GCA_900557475.1 uncultured Clostridium sp.
GTAGTAATCTAGCAATCGTTGAAATGGCAGATAGTGTGACTAAATTAGGTGACTTATCATTTTATTATGATAAAAAATTAAGCAATATTAATTTGTCAAAAGGACTAAAAAATATAGGAAAGCTTGGATTGCATTTTACTTTAATAGAAGAAATAGAGATACCAGAAGGAATTACAGAAATAAAAAAAGATACGTTTTCAAAATGTGGAAAATTGAAAAAGGTAGTTTTACCAAAATCATTAGAAAAAATAGCAAATAATGCATTTAATGATTGCGTTAGTTTAGCAAATATAGAAATACATGAAAGTAATAAGAACTTTAAATTTAAAGCAGGAATATTAATGAATGCAGACGAAAGTGAAATGCTAATAATACTCCCAAGTGCTATAAATGGAGATACATTTGTAGTTCCAGATAAAGTAGTCAAATTAAATAGTAACCAATTAGAAATATATCCGCAAATAAAAAATATAACTATACCAAAAAGTGTAACTGAGATAGCACCAGAATTTATAAACAAAAATATAACAAAAGTAAATATAACAGAAAACGAAAAATATGAAACATATAAAAATGGAATATATGAAAAAGTAAATGGAATAAGAGAAAAAATAATAAGATACTATGGAACAGAAGAAGTAGTAGAAATAGAAAAAGGGATAAAGATAATAGGTTCTGATTGTTTTAATAATAAAAATATAACAAATATAACTTTACCAGAAAGTTTAGAAGAAATAGGAGCTAATGCATTTGCTTATACAAAATTAGAAAGTTTAAACTTAAGTGAAAATATACAAAAGTTGGATCCTCGATTTTTATATTGGTCTAATATAACTAAATTAATAATAGATGATAATAATCTTAATTATGCAGTAGAAAATGACATATTATACAATAAAAATAAAACAGAGTTAATATTGCCGATAAAACCAGTAGGCACAATAACCGAATTTGAAATACCATATGGAGTAACTAAAATAGGAAAAATGGCATTTTATAATCAGCATAAGATGACAAAAATAATAATACCAGAAACGGTAAAAGAAATAGGAAAAGACACGTTTGGATATTGTAAAGGATTGACTAAAATAGAAATACCTAGCAGTGTTGATAAAATTGGTGAAAATTGTTTTGATACCTGTACAAATTTAAATGAAATAAGAATAAATAAAGAAAAAGAAAGTATAGCAGGTTCTCCTTGGGGAGCAGATAAGGGCGATAGAGTAGTAATTTGGCTTAAGTAAAAAACACTTGCATTTTGTATAACAAAGTACAAATGCAAGTGGTTTTTTTACAAAAGTGGAAAAAAAGTAAAATGATAAAATGTAGACCTTGTCAATATAAAAAAAATATTATATAATATAAAGTATATGGGGATGTAAATGGTTTCGACAGGTACCCAGAAATATTTATAGCGAGTAGTGGATGGTTGCTTTGGCCACTATAAAAAAGCAAATTAAATATAAAGGCTAACAAACAAGAATTAGCTTACGCTGCCTAAGCTGCAGTGTCATCTTATCTTAGAGCCTACTGCTAAGAATAAGGTGTCAGACTAAAGTAGGAAACGAAGCTGTCTAGAATCCATCTGGGCAATGGGTATTTTTATGGATAGGGATGAAATGTATTGTTTATTTGCACGTTCATTCAGAAAGATTAAAAATAAACTGCACTCGGAGAAGTAGATATGGAAAGGTATTTGGACGCGAGTTCAACTCTCGCCATCTCCACCAATTGAAGTGCCCTAAAAATAAACTATTAAAGGCATAAACAAGAATAAAAAATTAAAATTAGTAGCAAATGATGAATTAAAAATGTAAGAAGAAAGGCATGATATCTTATAAAGAACAATGGATAAAGGGGAAAATATAAATAACAAACGACAATCAAATATAGAATTATTAAGAATCCTAGCGATGATTTTAATTATAGCACATCATTTTGCTTTATTTGGAGCTTTTGGCTTTTCAGAGACAGCAGTAAGTATTAATAAATTATGGATTCAATTTATACAAATTGGTGGGAAAATAGGTGTAAATATATTTATACTTATTTCTGGATATTTTCTAATAAACGAAAAATCAATTAAAATCAATAGAATAATTAGATTTTGGTTACAAATTTTTACATATTCGATTATATTCTTTATTATATTTATTGCTTGCGGAATAAAAACATATTCAACTAAAGAATTAATATATCATATGTTTCCTATAACATATTCACTGTGGTGGTTTGCTAGTGCATATTTTGTATTATATTTATTAATTCCATATGTAAATAAACTACTTACTTCATTAAGCAAACTAGAATATCAAAAACTTATAGTTTTAACTACTATTTGCTGGTGCATAATACCAACAATATTTAGGAGCAATTTTCAAAGTAACAACTTAATATGGCTTATATATGTGTATACACTTGCTGGATACATAAGGCTTCACATTCAAAACATTAAGATTTCTAACAAAAAATGTATAATAATAGCTTTAGCTATAACAGCAATTACACTCTTAACTACCGTAATTTTGGATTTCATAGGATTGAAAATACCAACAGTAGGAAAATATGCAACTTATCTTTATGGTATGAAAAAAGTAAATATAGTACTAATATCAGTATTTATGTTTATAGCTGTTTTAAAAACAAATATTAAATATAATAAGATAATTAACACTATATCAGGAGCGAGTTTTGGCGTATATCTAATACATGAGCATGATTATGTAAGAACTTTTTTATGGCAAGATATATTAAGCGTTTACAAATTTTCAAATAGTCTATTTTTAATTCCATATACGATATATGTTATACTGATTGTATTTACTATTTGCACATTCATCGAATTAATAAGAATAAATATTTTAGAAAAAAATTATCTGAAATATGTAGACAAAATTTCAGATAAGATAAAAATACAAATAAATAGAGTTTTTAAGGAATAAGTTTGAAATATAAGAATATATTTTTACTAGAAGATATATGAAAATCATAAAATTAGTTATGCTTTACAAAATTGACATAATATGTTAGAATGATTATTATAGACGTTGTTCTATAATAATATTCAATCCTAAGGAGGTAAAGGAAAATGAAGGGACGGACAGATGTAAAAGAACTGGTTATGTTCATACTGCTAAGCGTAATGGTAAGCATCATTACAGTGGTAATTCTAACTCCAATATTTGCAAATTACCGTGCTAAGAAAAGTAAGGAAGAATTTAGCAAAGAATTTGCCCGGATCGATCGGCAATTTGCAATTAAAGACTTAAGTGAACTTAAGGGAAGAATCTATGAGATATATTTATTATATCTCCAAGGAGAAATTGCAAAAGAGCTTGCGATACAAGAAATGGAAGACTGCGTAAGTCTATCAGACAGATATGTAGAAAACTTTTTCTTGCAGTTACCCGAGACCGACGACTTAGGAAAAATCTGCGATGAACTTATTACGCAGATTGAAGAAAAAATTCATTCGATTGAACATTATGGAGTGGGGGAGTAATCCCCCTTTTTTATTTTTTAAATATAATAGGCAACTTTTTGACTTTTCTATTATATTAAAAACTTGCTAAAAATTAGTTACACAAACTTTATAAAATACAATTTTAAGTATTGTATTTTGCTAATAGGATGATATAATATAAAAAAATTTTTATGGGAAAAAGGAAGTATATGAGTAAAAAAGTATTATTAGGAATGAGCGGAGGAGTGGACAGTACAGTT
>USTA01000126.1 GCA_900557475.1 uncultured Clostridium sp.
GCAAAACTAGCAAGAGATAAAGCAAAAAATGCAAGTATAGCGGAAGAAGAAGCAATGAACTTAGCTGCTGGAGAAATAGATAATGCAGGCTCTGGCGGAAGTGGCTCTGGTGGCACAGGAGAAGGAGGAACATGCCCAGAATGTCCAGATATAAGTGAATTAGAAAACACAATAAAGGAATTGCAAAACACAATAGCAAGCTTAGAACAACAATTAGCAAATGAAAAAGCAAATAAAGCAGAACTAGAAAAACAGATAGCAGACTTAAATAAGCAAATAGCAGATTTAAATGCTCAAGTAAATGCACAAAAAGAACAAATAGCAGACTTAGAAGGACAGCTAGCATCAAAGAATGAAGAAATAGCAAGAAAAGATGAAACAATAAAAAATTTAGAAAGCACAGTAACAAGTTTAAATAGTCAAATAGAAGAATTAAATAGACAAATAGAAACATTAAAAACAAAACAAGCAACAGGAAATGCAGCTGTTTCAGAAGTACTCGCAGGAAAAACATTTTCAAACTCAAATGGAGTAGGATTAGTTGGAACAATGGCAAATAATGGAGCAATAAGCCAAACGTTAAATGCTGGTGAAAGTTATACTGTGCCAGCGGGATATCATAATGGAAGTGGAAGAGTAACAGCAGCAAGCTTAGCAAGTCAAACATCAGGAACAGCAGGAGCAGGAGACATACTAACAGGCAAAACAGCATGGGTAAATGGTACAAAACTAACAGGAACAAATAAAGGATATGAACAAGGATACACAGATGGTCAAAATGCTGGTACATCTAAAAGAGTAAAACTAGGAAGTTGTTCTAGTAGTGCTACATTCTCAGTAAAAGATTACGAAGGATGGCAAAACTATACAGCAGAAAACTTTGCATTAGTAGTAACAGGAATATCTATGCATGGCGGTTATTGGAATCAGGTTACAACGACGAATCAAGCCCCAAGTATAACATATGATGCAAATGCCGGAACTGTTACTGTGAAATCTGCAAGAGGGAGTCAAGGTGTGCATGTACAAAATGATGCAGATACCACTGTACAAGCAGATGTAGTATGTGATGTATATTTATATTATTAAAAATTAAAAGTAGGAGAAAATCTTCTACTTTATTTTTATAAAATATAAAGTACTGGATATTAGTGTATTTTATTCAATTTGTTTGTTAATTTACTTGACTTAAATGAACAAAAAAGGATATAATAAAAACTGCGTAGTAAGAGGAGGAAGCGAACTTTTATGTTAGAGGAAAAAAATACAAATAAAGTTTTATTAATTGACGGAAATAGTATAATGAATAGAGCGTTTTATGGAATAATGGGAAGCAAAATGTTAACTGCAAAAGATGGAACATATACAAATGCGGTTTATGGATTTTTATCAATTTTGTTTAAAAACATAGAAGAAGTAGAACCAGAATATATGCTTATTGCATTTGACTCAAAAACAGCAGCAGATGCAAGGAAAAAAATGTATGAAGGGTATAAGAAAAATAGACATGGAATGCCACAAGAACTTGCTGCTCAAATGCCAATAATAAAAGAAGTACTTCATGCAATGAATATTGAAACAATGGAAAAAGCAGACTATGAAGGAGACGATATCTTAGGAACATACGCAAAAAAGTTTGCAGCAAATGGTAAAGATGTATATATTTTATCAGGAGATAGAGATTTATTTCAATTAATAGAAGAAAATATTACTGTTAGAATACCTAGAACCAAAATGGGAAAAACTGAAACAGAAATATATACAAAAGAAAAAATACAAGAAGAATATGGTCTAGAGCCAGAGGACTTAATAGAAGTAAAAGCACTTATGGGAGATTCTTCAGATGAAATTCCAGGAGTACCAAGTGTAGGACCAAAAACAAGTACTAGTATTATAAAAGAATATAAAACAATAGATAATTTATATAAAGCACTAGAAGAAGGAAGAGCAACATTTACTTCTAAATTGCAAGATGCATTAATAAAAAATAGAGATTTAGCTGAACTTTCAAGAGAACTTGGAAGAATAAATATAAATGTTCCTGATATAGAAAACTTAGAAGAAACAAAAATTAAAGAGTGGAATAGAGAAGAAGTTGCAAAATTGTTTCAAAAGCTAAATTTTAGTAGATTCATAGAAAGATTTAATCTTAAAGAGGAAATAGAAGCAAAAATAGAAAATATAAAAATTAATGTAACTGAAAAAGATATAGAACAAGCTCTTAAAGAGATAGAAAAAGGTGAAGAACTAATCTTTTATATAGAAACAGAAAACATAAATGACGAAACAAGAATAATAAAAAAATGTATAAAAGGTATAGGTATATATGTAAATTCAGAGAATATATATTATATAAAAATAAATGATAATATACAAAGATTAAAACATATTTTTGAAAATGAAAAAATTAAAAAAATTGGGTACAATATAAAAGAAGATTATGTTTTGCTAAAAGAATATGGAATTGAATTAAAAGGTATAAAATATGATGCAGAAATAGCAGCATATATATTAAACCCAACAAATACAAAACATAATATAAAAGATATTGCAATGCAATATTTGGAAGTGGATTTAGATGAACTAATTCCAAAAAAAGATGAAATGCAATTAAACATATTTGAAGAGGCAAAAGAAATTTCAAACAAAGATGAAATTGGAGTTTATGTTTATGCATTAAAGGAATTGTATAGTGTAACAACAAAAAAAATACAAGAAGAAGGATCTTTAGAATTATTTGAAAATATTGAAATGCCACTAGTTAGAGTTTTAGGAGAAATGCAATACAATGGCATAATTGTAGAAAAAGATAAACTCGAGGAATTTGGTAAGGATTTAAAAAACAGATTAAATAAGTTAACAAAGGAAATATATGAACTATCAGGAGAAGAGTTTAACATAAATTCAACACAGCAATTAGGAAAAATATTATTTGAAAAACTAAAACTTACAGAACCAAAGAAAACTAAAAAAGGCTATGCAACTGATGTTGAAACCTTAGAAGGAATTATAGATGAACATCCAATTGTTGCAAAAGTACTAGAATATAGAAGCTTAATAAAGCTAAGTTCAACATATGTAGATGGGCTTACTTCATATATAAATCCAAAAGATAGAAAAATACATGCAGTATTTAATCAAACAATTACTGCAACTGGCAGAATAAGCTGTACGGACCCAAATTTGCAAAATCTGCCAAGCCATGAAGGTGAAGGAAAAAGCATAAAAAAAGCATTTAAGCCAGAAGACGGATATGTATTTATTGATGCCGATTATTCTCAAATTGAACTTAGAGTTTTAGCACATATTTCTAAAGACGAAAATATGATAAATGCTTTTAAGAATGATGAGGATATTCATAGAGAAGTTGCATCTAAAGTTTTTGGAGTGCCAATTTCAAGAGTAACAAAGGAACAAAGGTCTAGAGCAAAAGCAGTAAACTTTGGAATTATTTATGGTATAACAGCGTTTGGATTATCACAACAACTTAAAATTGATAGAAAACAGGCACAAAAATATATAGATAGCTATTTAAATAAATATGATAAAATTGAGTGGCAATTTACTCAATTAACAAAAAAGACGCAAGATTTCTCTTACGCCTAATCATCTTACCTATTTATTCTTCTTCATCTTCGCCAGACTATCCTCATTAGCTCTCTTCTTAAGATTCCTTGTCGCATCTGAAAAAGCTGTCTCTTTCTCACCATATGTAAGCTGCA
>USTA01000127.1 GCA_900557475.1 uncultured Clostridium sp.
TTTGATATTCTTCAAATAATTCATATTTTCTACCTGTAAGTTCTTCAAATTCTTTTGATACATCTAAAATAACCTGTTTAGCATTTTTCATTGCTTCCCATTGTTGTTTCTTGTGTTCAAATAAATATGCTTGTAAATCCATTGGCCCCATAGATACTGGATTTTCTCTATTTAACAAATAATGTTCTGGCTTGTACTTTCCTATGAATTCTTTTACTTTTTCTGTTTCTAAGAGTTCTATATTTTCTATTGAGTGTGATGTTATAAATCCATCCTGACATACCATAAGTGGTAGATTAACGTCTTTGTGTTCTGCTATTCTATGTGCCATAAGCATATTATCATATGCTTCTTGGTTTGTTTCTGAAAATAGCATCACCCAACCACTATCTCTAACCGCCATTGCATCTGAATGATCACTGTGTATATTTAGTGGACCAGATATCGCTCTATTTACTAATGCCATTACTATTGGTAATCTCATGCTTGATGCTATGTGTACCATTTCCCACATATACTCTAATCCATTGGCAGATGTAGCAGTCATAGCTCTTGCTCCTGCTGCCTCTGCACCTATGCAAGCACTCATTGCACTGTGCTCACTTTCTACTGCGACAAATTCTGTATCTACTTCCCCATTGTCTACATATGAAGAAAAATACTGTGGTATTTCTGTTGAAGGTGTTATTGGGAATGCTGCTACAACATCTGGATTTATTTGTTTCATCGCATATGCTGTTGCTTCATTTCCACTTAATCTTTCTCTAATACTCATATTTATTTATCCTCCTCTTTCATAACGATTGCTCCAAATGGACATACTTTTGCACATACTCCGCACCCCTTGCAAAAATCATAATTAAAGTCTTCTCTCTTTTGTTCTTTATTTACTGGGATTGCATCATCTGGGCATACTGGAAAGCATAGTCCACATTGTCTACATTTTTCTGGAATATATACCGGCTTTTGACTTCTCCAATCACCAGTTTTAAATTCCTTAGAATTTCCTGCTTCGTAAATCATTCCCCCTGGGGTCATTTCCTCCCATGGTGTGTTTTTATCTATCATAATTTTTTACCTCCTATTTTAAGCTTATTGAACTTTCTTTACTTGTTTTAAAGCTTCTTTTATTGCCTGCATATTTCCATCTATTACTTCTGGTTTTTTGGCAAATTTATGTTTAAAAGATCCTTCCATATCTTTTATAAAGGCTTCATCTTCCATTATTTCTGTTACTTTTACAATTGCTGCAAGCATTGGTGTATTTGGAAAATATTTGCCTAATGCTTCTTCTGATATTTTCTTAGCGTCTATTGTATATACATTTCCATTATACCCATTTAGAAGTGGTTTTATTTCATCTATTCCTTTTGTAGTATTAATTATTATTGCTCCTTCTTCTTTTAGCCCGTCTGTAACAGGTACTGCTGAAAGCAAAGTATCGTCTACTACTACTACATAATCTGGCTCATATACATTGCTGTGTACTCTTATTGGATTTACACTTATTCTGTTATATGCTGTCATTGGAGCCCCCATTCTTTCTGGTCCATATTCTGGAAATCCTTGTATGTACTTTCCTGTATTAAATGCTGCATCTGCTAAAAGCAATGAAGCTGTTTTTGCTCCTTGACCGCCTCTACCATGCCATCTTATCTCAATTAAATCTTTCATTAATTGCCTCCTTTATTTTAATATTAGTTACTCTAGTTTATTTTACTTTTGCATGTTTAATTCATTTTTATTACCTTTAAGAATTTATATTCTCATACATATTTTATATACTTATTTTATTATTTTGTCAATGGATATATTCGACTAACCTTTCTAAAAACAAAAGGCACAAGATTAATTTTATTTTAATTTTCTTTAAAAAAAATCAGGGGCAAAAGCCCCCTTACTTTAAAACAGCCGTATGAGTGAAACTAATACCCATACACATACAAAAAATGCACCTCCGATAATTCCTAAAATAAGTAACAATATTATTACAGCTGCTAATAAGTTACCCAAAAAAATTGCCAACATAATTAGTAGTAGCTGTCCGTCACTTATAAAGCATGATAACCGGTCTTTAATTTTTCTTTTTAAATTTTCCATATGCTTCCTCCTGTATGCTGCCTTTATTTTATTTAGAGTCCAAAAGACATGTATAATTATTATAGACGCATTTTTTATATGTGTCAAGAAAAAGCACTTATATATGTGTTTAACTACATATATAAAGTGCTTTATTTATGTATATACTAGTTATTTTCATCTAAGCCTGGTGCCCCAACTGGACAAACTGATGCGCATGCTCCACATTCTATGCATTGCTCTTTATCAATAACATATTGATTTTCGCCTTGAGATATACATCCCATTGGGCAACTAGCTGCACATGCTCCACAACTTACACATTTATCACTAATTTTATATGCCATATTTTTTCACCACCTTTCAAATCTCTTATATTTCTTCATCATTAGAATTTTTTTGTTCAAATCTATCCATTTTTTCTAATTCTTCTAACTCTTTTAGCTCTTCTTCTGTTGCATCTAATTCTATGTCTTTTTTACCATCTTTTATGACATTAACATCTTCTGCACTAAATTTTTTATAATAAAAGTTTCCGTCTTCATCTTGCATCTTAACTCTTAATATTTCATTTAGTACTTCTATTCCTTCAACTATTCCTTCTCCATCTTTTGTGTTTACTATTGCTCCAATCTTAGGCAACTTTTTCATTTTTTCTTCGTAAACATTTTGCTCAAATTTCAAACAGCACATTAGCCTTCCACATTTTCCTGTAATTTTTGCACTATTTAATGATAGATTCTGCTCTTTTGCCATTTTTATTGAAACTGTATCAAATTTATTTAAGAATGAACAACAACATAGTTCTCTTCCACAAATTCCATTCCCGCCCATTCTTTTAATTTCATCTCTTACTCCAATTTGTCTTAATTCAATTCTTGTTCTAAATATACTTGCTAAATCTTTTACTAAATTTCTAAAATCTATCCTATTTTCCGCTGTAAAATAAAACAATAACTTCGAATTATCAAATAAATATTTTGCTTCTACTAAATTCATTTTCAGTTTGTGCTCTTTTATTTTTTTATTGCAAATATCAAAAGCTTTTTTTTCATTTTTTAGATTTTCTTCATTATGCTTTTTATCTTCTTTAGTCGCTATCCTTATAATTTTTCTTAAATTCTTATTCATTTTTTCTTCTGGAAGCTCTCTAGAATTTACTGTAACTGTTCCGAATTCTTGTCCTAAAGTTGTTTCTACTATAACATTGTCACCATTTCTTATATCTAGTTTTTCTTCTACATTAAAAAAATATATTTTCCCCGGCTTTTTAAACCTAACTCCTATAACTTTACCCATTACATTCCTCCACTATTTTCATAAGCATATAATCTACTGACATATCAAAATTATTGTTTGATATTACCTTTTTCTTTGTTTCTTCAATAATACTTATGGCTTTGGCACATTTTATATTAGTTTTACTTTTTTCAAAAAATATAATAGTTAGAAAATCCAATAAATTCATTATATCATCTTTAGCTGAATATAATAATTCTGCCTCTTTAAACGCACTTAGTAAGTCACCCTTTTCTAGTAAATCTGCTAATTTTTTTAGTAATATATATGAATCTTTTTTTGATGCTATTTTGTCTGCATTTTCTAAACTGCCATTGCATAATTTTATTATTAACTCA
>USTA01000128.1 GCA_900557475.1 uncultured Clostridium sp.
TGATAATGCTAGTACTGAAGAAATAACAGCAATTGCTGGTGTTGCAAAGGGGTCATTATACTATCATTTTGGGAAAAAAGAAGATATTTTTGATATGCTTTTAAATGAAGGAATAAATTTGTTAAGGAATAATATTGAAATAAAAACAAAAGATTGTAAAACTGCTTTAGAAAAAATAAAGGCAATTATTTTAATTCAAATAAAGGTTACAGTAAAGTATGAGGACTTCCTTAATGTAGTGTTTTCACAAATATGGGGAGAAAGTTCTAAAAATATTAAATGTAGAAAAGTTGTTTTTGAATACATAAAAATTATAGAAAAAATTGTAGAAGAAGGAATAGAAAAAGGTGAATTTTATGATGGTGATGTAGAAGCAATTGCATCAGGAATATTTGGAGTTACATGTTCGAGCCTTATATATAGACTAAAGAAAAATAGAGAAGTAGATGTAGAAAAGGTATATAGAGGATTTATAGATAATGTAACTAGAACAATAAGCAAAAATAATACTTAAATAAAAGATATATGATTACAAAGAACTTTTGCAGAAATTGGTTTGCAAAAGTCTTTTTATTTTTTGAACTAATTGTTCAGTTTTTATTTAATAAGGAACCCAAAAATCCTATAAATAGCCTAAAGTAGATTATGCTGACTTCCCAGTCTAAAGACATGGGAAGCTTTTTATGTTATAAATTGTATGGTTAAAATTTGAAAAATAGGAGAGAAAAGTTTTGAAAAATTATTTAGAAATAACAGATTTAAAAGATATGTTAAATAAAACTAAAAATATGTATGGAGACAAATTAGCATATAAGATAAAATTAGAAGAAGGAAAATATAAAACGTTTTCACATAAAGAAGTAAGGGATATGGTAGATGCATTAGGAACAGCATTAATCAGTTTGGGGCTAAAAGGAAAAAGAATAGCAGTCATAGGTGAAAACAGATATGAGTGGGAAATCGCTTATTTATCAATAGTTTGTGGAACAGGTGTGGTAGTACCTTTAGATAAGGCTCTACCTGAAAATGAATTAGAATCTTTAGTAGAGAGGTCTGAAATAGAGGCAATATTTTATACTGGAAAGTATTCAGAGGTAATAAGAAAAATAAGAGATAAAAATACTAATAAATTAAAATATTTAATAGCAATGGATAAAGAGGATTCTCATGAAAATACATTCTTACAAAGTGGATTAATAGAAGAGGGAAAGAAATTATTAGAAAAAGGTAATAAAGAATTTGTAAATGCAAAAATAAATCCTAATGAAATGAGCATAATGCTATTTACATCTGGAACAACTTCTAAATCTAAAGCAGTAGCATTATCACATAAAAATATATGTTCAAATTTAATGGATATTGGAGACGTGTTAGATGTAAACAGTGAAGATGTTTTACTTTCAATTTTGCCAATACATCATGTGTTTGAATGTACAGTTGGATTTCTTTTTGCACTTTATAAAGGTGCATGTACAGTATTTTGCGATGGAATAAGACATATAATAGAAAATTTAAATGAATATAAAGTTTCTGTAATGGCTTGTGTTCCAGGTATATATGAAAGAATCTTTGAAATTATAAAAAAGCAACTTGAAAAACAAGGAAAAGTAGACGAAATTCTAGAAAATGAAGAAAAATATAGAAATGCTTCTATGGAAAAAAGAAAAAAAATATTTTGTGAAATACATAATATGCTAGGAGGAAGAATAAGGCTACTTTTAAGTGGAGCGGCGGCTCTTGATAAAAAGATAGAGGAAAAATACAGACTGCTAGGACTTAATTTAGTTCAAGGATATGGACTTACAGAAACATCTCCTGTTGTTGCAGTTGGGACAAAAGAAAATCACAGATTAGGATCTATTGGAAAGACAGTTCCAAGTGTAGAGGCAAAACTTACAGATGTAAATAAAGAAGGAGTCGGAGAATTAATAGTAAAAGGTCCAAATGTTATGCTTGGATATTACAATAATGAAGCGGCAACAAGTGAAGTACTAAAGGATGGCTGGTTTTACACAGGAGATTTGGCAAAAATTGATGATGATGGATTTATATACATATGTGGACGAAAAAAGTCAGTAATAGTATTAAAAAACGGAAAAAATATATATCCAGAAGAAATGGAAAACTTAATAAATAAAATAGATGGAATAAATGAAAGTTTTGTATTTGGAAAACAGGTATCTGAAGATAAAGAAAATGTAAAAATTTATGCCAAACTAGTTTTTGATAGAGAAAAGGTAGAAGAAATATATAAAACAAAAGAAGAAAGCGAAATTTATAAAGCAATATTTGAAAAAATAAAAGAAATAAATAGTACAATGCCAAAATATAAAGCAATTAAAGGAATAATATTAACGGAAAAACCATTAATTAAGACTACAACAAATAAGATAAAAAGGCAGGAAAATTTAGATGCAATTGGCTAATTTAAAAACTAAGTATTTAGGCAGAAGCGCATTTTATTATGAAAAAATAGATTCAACTCAAAAAGAAATTACAAGAAGAGCTGAAAAAGGCAAAATAGAAAATGGAACATTAATATATGCAGATTTACAAACAGAAGGAATTGGTACTCATGGAAGAAGATGGTATACAAGTGAAAAAAATAATATAGCTTTTTCTGTTTTTCTAGAATTGAATTGCAATATAGATTTGTTAAATGGACTAACAAGGAAAATTGCCGAAATTATACTGGATATTTTTGAATATAAATATGATATCTATTTGCAAATTAAAAGTCCAAATGACATTTATTATAATCAAAAAAAATTAGGTGGCATTCTTACAGAAACCAAAGTAGAAAAAAATAGGGTAAAAAGTTTAATAGTAGGAATTGGAATAAATATAAACAAAGACTTTTTTGAGGAAGATATAAAAGATATTGCAACATCAATAAACAAAGAGTTTCAAATAAATATTGATACAAAAGAGTTTATGTCAGAATTTTGCAATAGGTTTGAAACCGAGATAAATAGGAGGATAAATTAGGATGAATATAGCATTTTTATTTCCGGGCCAAGGAACACAATATATTGGTATGGGAAAAGATATTTATGACAAATATGAAGAAGCAAGAGAAATATATAAGGAAGTAGAAAAAATAACAAATATAAATATAGAAAAAATATGCTTTGAAGGTCCAGAAGATATTTTAAACGAAACAAAGTATACACAATTAGCTGTATTAACAGAAAGCCTAGCCATATTAAAAGTATTAAGCAAATACAATATAACTGCTACAATTTCAGCAGGACTTAGCTTAGGGGAATATACCGCTTTGATTAATAGTGGATGTTTAAACCTTAATGATGGAGTAAAACTAGTTCAAAAAAGAGGAGAATATATGCAAAAGTTTTTACCGGAAGGTAAATGGCAAATGGCTGCAATAATTGGACTAAACAAAGATATAATTGAAAAAGCTTGTAAAGAAATTGATAATGGATTTGTAGCCATAGCTAACTATAATACAGAAAACCAAACGGTAATATCTGGAGAAAAAGAAGCAGTAGAAAAAGTAGCTGAGAAACTAAAAAATATAGGAGCTAAAAAGATAAGCATATTAAAAACAGAAGGACCTTTTCATACAGAAAAATTAGTAAAAGCATCAAAAGAATTTAGAAAAGAACTTGATAATATCAATATAAACAAGTTTAGGACAAAAGTAGTAAAAAATGTAGATGGTAAAATTTATAGTGAC
>USTA01000129.1 GCA_900557475.1 uncultured Clostridium sp.
CTAAGTTATTAATTTATATACATAATAATAATATATTTGTTTAAAATTGTCTAGTACTTTAATTGATTTTTTCTATTTTGCCATACGCATTTTCTTCTCTGCATCTTTTTTCTTTAGGTCTTCTCTTTTATCATAAAGTTTCTTCCCTTTTCCTACACCTAATTCTAGTTTTACAAAATTTCCTTTAAAATATAATTTTGTTGGAACTAATGTATATCCTTTCTGGTTTACTGCACCAATTAGTTTATGTATTTCATTTTTGTTAAGTAATAATTTTTTTGGTCTAAGTGGATCTTTATTAAATATATTTCCATGTTCATACGGACTAATATTCATAGAATATACATACACTTCTCCATTTTTTTCTATTGCTGCATAACTATCTTTAAGATTAACTTTTCCTGCTCTTATAGATTTTATTTCTGTTCCATAAAGTACAATTCCTGCTTCTAATTTTTCAAGTATTTCATAATTATGATATGCTGTTGGATTTTTTGCAATTATATTTTCTTTCATAATTCTTATATAATTTAAATATTATTATTTAAATTATTTTCCTCCTGATTCTTTTTACTGTTTTCATTTAAATATTCTTTTATTCCATTGTATATTCCATCTGCTATTTTTTGCTGATATATGTCACTCACTAGATTATTTCTTTCTGTTTTATTTGATAAAAAACCTGTTTCAATAAGACATGATGGCATATTAGTATTTTTTATAACAATAAGACCTGTACTTTCTTTTATACCTAAATCTGTTCCTTTAGTTTCCCCTATAACATTTTTTTGTATACATTCTGCAAACATTTTACTTTTGGTATCTTTATTTGGATTAAACCATGTTTCTATTCCATTTGTTACAGTATCGTTTTCTAATGCATTTTGATGTATACTAACAAATAAATCAGCATTTTCTCTATTCGCAATTCTTACTCTTTCATTTAAATATACATTTTTATCATTTGTTCTAGTCATCACAACATTTGCATAGTCTTTTTCTAGCAATATTTGCAATTTTTTTGCTATTTGCAGATTTATGTTTTTCTCATAGATATTTCCAAATATACATCCTGGCTCTTCTGTTCCTCCATGCCCTGCATCTATAACAATGCATTTATCTATTTTATTTTCTGCATTAGCTTTTACAGATTTATCTTTCGTAATTATTCCCTTAGTAAATAAAATTATTGATAATATTATTATAATTAAAATTAATAAAGATGTAATTAATTTTGTTTTATTTACTATTTTTATTTTATATGATTTCTTTTTCTTACGTTTCAATAGTTTTCTCCTATTTTTCAAGTTTTTGAGGTTATTATATATAACCTCCTATACTTTTAATTACTTTTTATCATTTAATCTATTTGCTTCAATAAGCAACTTATCAAAATCTGAAACAATCTTTTGATTTTTATTATATTCTGTATACTCTTTTTCAGCTTTTTCTTCTGCTTGTTTTCTTGATATTTTACCATTATCTTTTAATATGTCATATTTTCTAAACTCCAAAAATTCATTTATACTTTTTGCAAAGTCCTCCATAGTAAAGGTGTTTTCTCTTTCTACTAAATCTTCTATATAATCAAAATATCCAGATACTGCTCTTTCAAGTTTTTTTATTTGTTTTTCATCTAAATAATTTTTGGCAATAACGACATCAGATTTCAAGATTCTTCCATCTGGTGAATTTTTCCAAGTAGTTAAGCCCATATTTTCTTTTGTATGATTTGCATTTTTGTATATTATCTCTGCTGCAGTATTCCCTGTAATGGCATAATGAAATTTATTTTGAACAGTTGCATAAAATTTTTGAGTTATTTCCGAATCTTTATCATAATCCATACTGCATTCTGCAAATATGTCCGTTATCTGTTGCCATATTCTTCGTTCACTTGTTCTAATTGAACGAATTTTTTCTAATAATTCCTTAAAATAGTCTTTTCCAAATTTAGGACCGTTTTTTAATAATTCATCATTTAAAACAAATCCTTTTTTTATGTATTCTTTTAATGTATTAGTTGCCCATATTCTAAAATCCGTTGCTTGTTTTGAGTTTACTCTATACCCCACAGCAATTATTGCATCTAGGCTGTAAAAGTTTGTATTATAGTTTTTTCCGTCATTTGCAGTTATTCGAATTTTTCGAATAACTGATTCTTCTGTTAACTCGCCTGATTTAAATATTTCTTTTAAGTGATAATTTATTGTGTTTACTTCTACTTCAAATAATTTTGACATTGATTTTTGAGTTAACCAAAAATCTTCATCATCATATAAAACTTCTACTGAAATATTATCATTATTTTGACTTTGATATATGATTAAATCTTTTAAATTTTCTATTTGATTCATATTTACACTCTCATCTCCCTCTCAATATCTCTATAACTTGTTTTATCTCTCCTCTTCATCTTTATTAATTATTTTTTTTATTTTAAAATCTTCATACATTGTATCTACACCTATCCTTACATTTTTCTTTTCAATTAATGCTAAAATCATATAATATATTCTTATTTCACTACTATCCTGCGAAGCAAAAACTTCATTTAATTTTTTCATATTTGGTTTTTCCAATAAGTATACCTGTGCATGTTCTAATAAAAATTTATTCATTTTTGAGAAAGAATTTGTGCCAGCACCGTAAAAAAGTTCATATAAAGCACTCTTCCCTATATAACCTCCCTTATTAAATATAATATGAGCATCACATGTTTCTATTGCTCTATAATATTGTTGCTGTAACTCATATTCGCTCATATTTTCTTCTCCATTAAATTTTATAAATTCAGGATTCTCAGGATTTTCTATTATATCTATATTGTTTGGCTTTATTACTTCAATTCCATCTCGTTCTAGTTGTTGTTTTAATTTAATTATTCCTTCCATATGTTTTCTGAAACTTCCACTTATTACAACTTTCAAATTAAATATCCTCCATAAATTACTAGTTCTCTTTAACTTTTTCTTCAAATCTTTTGAATAATATATTAAATCAGTACAAATAAAATCTCCTGCTTTTATTTCTTCATTATAATTATCTATAAAGAAATTTTTAATTGTTTTCTCATATTTATCAAATCCTTGTTTAACGTAGAAAGGAATGTTATTCTCTGTTGTTCCTACCAACATTCTATCGTATTTTTGCTTATAATTACCACATAATGATTTTACTCTTCTTTTTTTAAAAGTCAACAATGAGTATGACTATTTTGTACAAAAAAATGGGTGATTTTTTGTGCAAATCACCCAAAATTATTTTGATTATCTATATTTTTAAGGACACCTCTTCATAGGACAAAATACTCTCCGAACCGTCTGTTTCCAACACTTTGAGCCTTCCGTCCCGGCATATTTGGAGAGCTTTTGCAGTTCGTTCCCCTGAATTGTCCATAATACAGATTCTGCGTCCCACAACCATGCTTCTGTCTATATATTCCCCGGGGATGCAAAGCTTCTGTGTCTCTCTCAGAAGATGGTTGATCACTGCTGCTGCCAGTTGATTTCTGTTTATACCGGAAGCTTCTTCCTGACTTTTATAAAGAGCACCGGCAATCCCATCCAGCTCTGAAGGATATCCCTTCTCCGGTTCGTAAATATTCAGTCCGATTCCTACAACTGCAAACTCGATGTCTCCGCTCTCAAAATCCGTAACTGCCTCTGTAAGAATTCCACACACC
>USTA01000130.1 GCA_900557475.1 uncultured Clostridium sp.
ATTACATCGTGGAATACATATAATAAATTATATTGAAATTATAGAGTTATTTTATTTATTTTTATTATATTTATTTTATTTTTTAGGGCGGTGGAACAGGTAAGTATAGTAGATAATTGGACAAACTTGTGAAGTAAAGTTTTCCTTAACCCCTTAGTGGATTTCAGTGCAAAAATTCCCCGTTATGTTTTGGAAGAACATATCGGGGAATTTTTGAGTATGCTGTTTTTTGGGGTTAATATAAGTACTTATTATTATCTATTCTTCTGATATTTCCTTCCTTGTCTTTTCTTGCGAGTATTTCATTTCCATCTTTATCTTTTAATATTATATTTCCAAAAGCGTCTTTTCCCTCACATTTATAATCTTCTCTCTGATTATCATGATAATCACAATATGTCATTCCATAATCCTCAAAAACATCACTGTCTTTAGCTAAATCAGCAAATACCGGTATAGACATAATCATTAAAATACATACATACCAGAATATAATTAAAAAACAAAAACATATTATAGAAGCTATATATACTACATTTGTTACAACAAAAAATGATGTATATACCAATGTGAAAATTATTCCCTTAATCAATCCCAATTCATTGATATTAGTTTTTATTACTTTTAACATAATTAAGGCTGAAATAATAAACAAACATATTGAAACTAATAAATATAGACTGCAAACAAGAACTCCTACAAATGTTAATGCAATAGATATTAAACAACCTATTGAAATGAAAATAAAGTACATAGTGCCATAATCAAATTCAAGTTCATTAAGCATTAAAGCACTCGGATGAAAAAAATCTTTTACATATGTAAATTCATTTTTAAAATCCTCTTTTAAAAAGAACTTACAATAAATCAGCCGAAATAAAAGCATTATTACAATTATAAGCAAGACTATTACTATATATTTGACTATTTCAAATTTGTCATCTGACATATATTTACGGAATCTCTCCAAAAAGTCTAAAAAAGGATTCCATAATTTAAATATAGTTCTTTTTTCAATAAAAATCCGAAACCTTACTATTAAATATATGAAAAATTCTAATATTGTTTCCATTTCTATCATCCTTTTGTTTTTTAGAAATTTTTTTAATTTCAAAATCTAGATATAATAATGCTATTTTTCGAAATATATGCGTTATTTAACTACTTTTAAATTGCAATAAACTGATATCCATAATGTTCAGCATATTCTTGCGCCGTTGAATTTTCATAACCTTTTATTACGCCATCGTACCGTAAATTTCCATCGCTATCTTTTTGGTTATATATCGTTGAGCGATGAGGATATATTTCACATTCTGGATTCAAAAAGGTTATTTCTTTTAAATTTTCACACATAGCAAATGATATTAATCCTATGTTTTTAACACTGCTTGGAATAGTAATAGAAGATAAATTATTACAGGAGAAAAAAGCACTTTGATTAATACTTACAACGCTATCAGGAATAGTAACCGAAGATAAATTATCACAACCGCTAAAAGCCCATTCATTAATACTTACAATACCATCTGGAATAGTAATCGAAGATAAATTATCACAACCACTAAAAGCTTCCTCACCAATACTTACAACGCTATCTGGAAAAGTAATTGAATTCAATTCTGAACCACCAAATGCGCCATCTGCAATTTTTGTTATGTTTTCTGGTATAATGACATCGCCATTACATGTGTATCCATCTATAACAATGGAATTAACAACAACGAGAGGATTTTCTTTACGCTTTTCTTCTAACCATGGCGTAACTTCTAAACATTCACCAAAAGCACTTTTACCAATATTCTCTACACTATCAGTAATGGTAATATCAGACAAATTTTTACACTTATAAAATGCGTATCTGCCAATACTTTCTGCTCCATTAGGGATTGTTATTGATGTTAAGTTTACACAAGATTCAAATGCACCCGTACCAATTTCTACAATATTATCAGACATAATAACATTAGTTAAATCATAGCAATTCCAAAAAGCACTATTACCAATATACATTACACTGTTAGGAATTGTAACCGATGTCATATCGTCATAATCCTCAAATGCATTGTCAGCTATGCTTATTACACCGTCTGGAATAATAACATCAGTGTATGTTTTCGTCCAATCCCATGAAATCAAAATATTATTTTCAATAACTATCGGATTTTCTTTTCTCTTGTTCTCAAGCCAAGCCGTACCACTAAATGCATTGACACCAATTTTTGTTACGGTCTCAGGAAAAGAAATTGATTCTAAATATCTACCATTAATATCATCAAATGCATATGCAGCAATAGTTGTTACGGGAAATCCTTCTATTGCTTCGGGAATTTTCACACTTGTTATAATATCATTCATAATACAATCTGTTATAATGACTTCTCCATTTTGGATTAAATAACGAAGATTACCATACTCTCCTTCTTTTTCTTCCATTGGTGAATCTGTACTCGTTTCAGAATCGTTAATATCAGAAACTTCTGATAATGTTTCTTCAATTTCGACTTGCGCAGCAGCAATAGTACTTTTTTCCTTGGAATCCTCTATACTATTATTTACTTTATCTTTACTTCCGCAAGCCGTAAACAAAGATAAAAACATCATACACATAAGAATTACTGTAATTATTCTTTTCATTTCTGTTTTCCTCTTTCATTATTTAAAATAGCTGCTTTTTAAATCCACAAATTCATGAATTTTCTACTATTTCTACTTTTATTGGAGGTGTTACATCTGATGTTTCAGAATCTCCGTTTCCGCATTCTCCAGAAGAATTATTCCCCCACATATATAAATTTCCATCAGTTTTTATAACTCCATAATGATTGCACCCGTAACCGTCTGTTCCAATATTAACAGAAAGAACATTATCTATTGTACCATTTATTTCTTGTCCCCACATATATAGAACATTATCTTCTGTTATAGCAGAACTTTGACTATAGGCAAAACTTATAGATTTAATATTATCCATTATTTTTTTTGGAGTTGAGCTGTGAGTAGTACTATAGCCAAGTTGATTATAAAAATTATCTCCCCACATATAAAGACTTCCATCTTCCGTTATTGCTCCGCTATAATCATAACCAAGGCTAACTGATTTAACATTGTCCATTATTTTTACTGGACTTTCTACTGGTGCCGGACTAATATATGTTGATGCTCCATTTCCAACTTGACCTCTGTTATTATATCCCCACATATAAAGGCTTCCATCTTCCGTAATAAGTGCATTATGACCACTGCCAAGAGTTACAGATTTAATATTATCCATTATTTTTATTGGGGTCAAACTATCTTCATCAGTTCCATTTCCAAGCTGATAACACCAATTTCCTCCCCACATATAAAGACTTCCATCTTCCGTTATTGCTCCGCTATAATCATAACCAAGGCTAACCGATTTAACATTATCCATTATTTTTATTGGAGTCGAGCTATCAGTTGTTGTTCCGTTTCCAAGTTTGCCATGCTTATTATTTCCCCACATATAGAGACTTCCATCTTCTGTTATTAACGCATTATGCTCATAACCAAGACTAACTGATTTGACATTATCCATTATTTTTATTGGAATTAAACTATTTTCATTAGTTCCATTTCCAAGCTGATAACACCAATTTCCTCCCCACATATAAAGACTTCCA
>USTA01000131.1 GCA_900557475.1 uncultured Clostridium sp.
CAAGTGCTATGGAACAGCTTATACAGGCATATTCAAAAGGAAAACCTGAATTAGAAGAGTGGAAGACTCTAATGATGACAATGCCTGGTCAGCTAAAACAGGTTGCCAAAGCGATGGGATATGTCAATACCGACGAACTTTATGATGCACTACAAAATGGGAGAATTTCCATGGATAAATTCATGGATGCAGTTGTTAGGCTAGACGAGAAAGGGTCTAAAGAAATTATTAGTTTTCAAGAACAAGCAAGAAACTCTTGCGATAGCATAGGGACAGCAGTGATAAATGTTTCTAATAGATTTAAAAAGGGATTTACAACAATTCTAACAAGTATAAATGAAGTTGCGAAGAACTCTAAATTTGGAAGCATAGCCGGCATAATAAACAATTTATCAAACTCAATAAAAAATTTGCTAGATAAAATAGGAACCGTAGTTAAGAAAAATGAAGCTGTTAGGGGATTAATTGAACAGATTACAAATGGGGTTTTAAAAATAGGTTCAGCAGTAGAGTCATTAAGTCCAGAAAAATTAGATAAATTGGTGACCGCATTTGTAAACATTGTCAAATATGGACCCGCTATATTGGGGCTGGGAAAAATAGTCGAAACAGTTGGAAGTTCTTTTAATGGTTTAAGCAAAGCTAGTAAGGTATTAGAAAATCTAACAGGAAAAATACCTGAATTAGTGGGTTCCGTGGGAACTTTGCCATCAAAAATATCGGCTGTTACAAAAGTATTTAAGAATTTTACTGGCGGCATAGGCAGCGGATTTGGAATGATAGCATCAGATATTATGCCAAAAACGACTGGTGTACTAGGAAAAGTAGGACAAAGTTTTCAGAACTTTGGTGGAAAAGTAGGTGGAATTTTTAAATCAATAGGCTCTCAAGCAGGAGGATTTGCAAAGCAGATACAATCTAAACTAGGGGGAGCTTTCAATTCTGTACTCCCTAATTTTAGTGCAGGAATATCAAAAATAGGAAGAAGTTTTAACGGTCTATTCAGTAAAGTAATGCCGCTTTTACAAAGCTTTATGCCTGCTTTTGCATCTGCATTTAATATAGCAACAATAGCAGGATTAGTGATAGCCGGATTAGGACTTTTACAGAGTAATTTTGGTACACAAATAAATCAAATGTTACAAATGGCTACCGAAAAAGGCCCCGAAATAATAACAAATTTGGTTACTGGCATAAATTTAAGACTACCGTATCTGATATCTAAAGGTTCGGAATTAATAATGAATTTAGCTAACGCTATAATTGCTAATTTACCAGCTTTAATAAAAGGCGGGATACAGATAATAGCATCTTTAGTAATTGGAATTGCTCAACAATTGCCAGTACTTATTCCGAAAGCTCTTGAGATAATCATAACTGTGGTAATGGGGTTGTTAGATAACATAGATTTATTGATTGATGCAGGGATCCAATTAATATTAGGTTTGGCACAAGGATTAGTTAATGCGATTCCTAAATTAATTGAAAAAGTGCCGGAAATTATAAGTAAATTGCTAACTGCGTTAATAAATAATGCTCCTAAATTGCTGGAAGCAGGCTGGGAACTAATTGTTAACCTTGCAAACGGAATAATAAATAGTTTTCCTAAACTAGTAGATGCCGCAGGACAAATTATTGAAACAATATGGAATACTCTAAAAGAATTACCAGGAAAAGCTATTGAATGGGGCAAAGACATGATACAGGGCTTTATTAATGGTATTAAGAGTATGTTTTCAAACATTGGGAAGGCAATCTCAAGTGTAGGTGATAAAATTAAGAGTTTTTTACACTTTTCAAGACCAGACGAGGGTCCACTTAGAGACTATGAAACTTGGATGCCAGATATGATAGAAGGTTTGACCAGGACTTTAATGAAGAGTGCACCAAAACTTTATAATGCCGCAAAGAATCTGGCAGGTGGAATAAGTAAGAACCTTAATTTTGAAGGAACAGCTAGCATAGCTGAAAGCAGGTATTTTGCGAATAATGTGCCGGCTAGCGCTTATGTCGTAAATGCTTCAAGCTTGACAGGAAATGAAGCATACATGAATAAAGGCGAGGGAATAAATAGATTAATTGATGTATTATTGTATTATTTACCATTAATTCTAAGAAATAGTAATAAAAACATTTACTTAGACAAAAAAGCCTTAATTGCTGAATTATTACCAGAAATAGATGAGGGCTTAGCACAATAGAAAGGATGATGTTAGAATGAATACTTTATATTATTTAAAAAATGAAAATGGGGAAATACTAGAATTAAATGACATGAAAAACAGTGTTTTTAATCTAACATCTGACTTGGGTTATAGTAGGAGTCTTAGTTATGTTCGCGTGGGAGAGGCTTTTATAAAAAGTTCGGATGCACCAGAACAAAAGAAAATAGAGGGACATATAGTCTTTATTAAAGATGCAGTATCGAACGAGGAGAACTATAAGAAATACGAGAAATTTGTAAGAACATCTAAAGTCATTACCTTTGTAAATAGAAGAGAATCTGCTGATGGAATAGCAGAATTTTTAATTGATACAGATTTTTCAGTGTTAGGAAGACAAATAAAACATGGACATTTTATTTACTGCGCACTTACTCTCTACTGTACAACGAACTGGTATTCCGAAAATAATACAATATATACAATTGAAGATAATACTGAAAAAGCCTTTGGATTTCCGATTGATTTTGTGAACATGAAATTTAGTAGAAATACAGAAAACACAAAAATAATAGAGAATACAGGATATGACGAGGCTCCTATATATGTATTAATAAAGGGCCCTATACTAAGACCTAAGATAGAAGTTATACAAAATGGAAATACTATTAGCTCTATACAAATACCGTTAGAGTTAAAAGAATTTGAAGAAATAGAATACTCAACTAGAGATAACGATTTATTTCTAAATAAAATAGAGGTAGATGGAACAAAAACAAACTTATTTGAGATACTAGACCAGACTAATATAAACAACTTTTTCAAGTTACCGATTGGGACCTCAATTTTAAAGATAAGTGCTGGGACTAATATAAAGTATGCTAAGATAATAGTTTATAGACAATACTAACAGGAGGCCAATCTTATGAATGTACAAATAGAAATAGATGGTAAAAAATATAGTACTGTATATAATAATCAGTCTGATTATTATGAATTAAATGACCTCGAATTTAAGACTTCAGGAATTCATATGATAACCATAAAAGCGACGGATATCTTTGGAAACGAGTATGTAGAAATTTTAAAAGTAAGGGTATTTGCAAAAAATAAGAACAATTATGTGAACGAAGAAGATATAGCATACATAATTGATTACAGGACCTTGAAAATTAAAGATATTCAAAAAGTATCAAACTATACCATTGCGACTGATGATGAAACAAATGAAAATTCTAATATAACTTTAGCTAAAAAATTTAAAGGCGAAGAAAGAGACTATATTTTACTAAAAATGAAATATAATAATTTTTTAGGCATATTAAGGGACCTAGAAGAAGTAAAAAATGATGGGGAGTGTACAGTAAAAGCAAAAGATATATCCAATATATTCGATGAGAGAATATTTTTAAGTAATGAGAATGTTATCAAAGAAAAAGGGATAGAAGACTTTATAACATTCTCATTACTTAAAAATATTC
>USTA01000132.1 GCA_900557475.1 uncultured Clostridium sp.
AAGTTAAATAAACCTTTAAAACTAATTTTTTCATATTCTTTTGCCTTCTCAAACAATTTTTTCAAATTAGCTTGTCTTAAATTTCCTCCTGGCATAAGTCCTGCATAATGATAATACCCTGTTTTATTATATATTTCCCATATAAATTCATTAAGCGGAAGTTTTTCTTCCTCTTCTTTTAGTTTATCTATTAGATTTAAGAAATTAGTTATTTTCCTTTTTAAACATTCAGAAACTAAACTACTATTTTCTGCCTCTTTAACAGCTTTAAAAAACTCTACTGATTTATTTACTAATCTTATTTCTATGAGTTCATTATCTGTAAATCCTCCTATCATTGATCTAAGTACTGTAACTAAAGGTATATCTTGAAGTGGATTGTCTATTATTTTTAATACAGACATAATTGTATCTATTTCTATTGTGTTTAAATATTCAGTAGTAACATCAGAAAACACCGGTATTCCAGCATTTGAAAGCTCTTTTTCATAAATATTTGCAACTGCCTTAGGACTTCTTAGTAGTATTGTAATATCTTTGTACTTTACACCTTGTTTAATTAGATTATTTATTTTTCTAGCGACAAGCCTTGCTTCTAAAGCTGCGTTTTCCACAACCTCTTCTAATTCTTCATTTTCTTCTTGATTAGTTTCAACTATGCTAAGTTCTGTTTTTATGTCTATTTTAGGCTCTTCAAAACTACCACCTAAATTTAGTGCTTCATCTTCAGTATATTCAATTTCGCCTAATTTTTTACTCATTATATTATCAAAAACCAAGTTTGTAATATCCAAAATATTCTTTCTACTTCTAAAGTTTTTATATAATAATATTTTTGTATCTTCTTTTATTTCTTTCTCTGGCAAAATATATTTATCATATTTATCCATAAATAATTTTGGATTTGCTTGTCTGAATTTATATATACTTTGTTTTACATCACCAACCATAAATATATTTTTACCATTTGATACACTATTTAAAATGTATTCTTGCACTGAGTTACTATCTTGGTATTCATCGATTTCAATTTCGTTAAATTCATATTTTTTTGCTGTTTCTGTTTTACTTCCCTCTTCATTAACTAGTATTTTAAGTGCTAAATGCTCTATATCGTTAAAATCCACAATATTTTTTTCTCGTTTTCTTTTAGAAAACTCATTTTCAAACTCCAAAACTAATTTTTCAATACTTTTTAATGTTTTATACATTTTCTTTATATCTTCTATTGCATCTTTTGATGTGCAGTTAATCAAATTCTTAACTTCTTCAAAATCCTTTTTTACACCATCTCTTATATTTTTAGCTCTTTCTTTTACTTCTTTTTCTTCTTCTGAAATTTTACTTTTTCTTGGCCACATTTCCCATGATTTAGACATACATTCCATATATGAATTATCCCAAGATTCTAGCTTCATTGAACTTAAGTATTTTAAGTCTGTATTTAATACTCTTGAAAAGTCCAACAAATTTTGATATACATCTAACTCTAAAATTGCTGATTTTAAAATAGTTATATCATTTTCTATTATTTCTTTTACATGGTTTAAAATAATTTTTCCCCATTTTGTATTTTCGAAATTTTCTTCTTTTAGATTATATTCCTCTACATTTTCTTTTAGCCATTTTTGTGGAAATGGATTACTCTGAATAAATTCATATACTTTTAAAATAATTTCTTTTAATGCAGTATCGTCTTTATAACTTGTGTATCTATTTAATAAGTCTAAAAAGTTTTTGTCATTATTTTCATATTTTTCTTCAAAAAGTTCTTCCATTACTTCTTGTTTCATTATTTCTATTTCAGTTTCATCACCAACTCTAAAATTACTACTAAAGCCTATTTGAAAAAAATTATTTCTTATTACATTTAAGCAGAATGAGTGAATTGTACTAATATTTGCCTTATTTATTAAAAGTAACTGCCTTTGCAAGTTTTCGTCATTTGGATTTTCCTCAATTTTGCGATATATTTCATCCATTATTCTTTGTCTCATTTCACTTGCTGCTGCATTTGTGAATGTTACAACTAATATCTTATCTATATCTACTTTTTCGTTTACTATTTTATTTATAATTCTCTCTACTAATACAGAGGTTTTTCCACTTCCTGCTGCTGCTGATACTAAAATATTTGCTCCTGTTAAGTTTATTGCTTGTTTTTGCTCTTCTGTCCATTTTCTTTCAGACATTTTATAACCTTAAATAATAATACCTAAATATTATATTTACCTTTCTTTACACATTTTTCATTATTTTATCAAAATAATGTGTATTTTTCAATATAATATTTAGGCTTTCCATATCTTATTGTATTTTCCACATACCAGAATATTTCTCTGCCTTAACATCACTTTTTAAGCATACTACTGGTCTAATTCCAGCAACATCTTTCCAGTATGGTTCTGCTGCATAGGTTCCATCATTATAAATTACATACAAACTAGCATTCATTTGGTCTTTTGCTTTAGTGCTAATCCAATATGCCCAAGCTTTGTTAGTATCTTTTATAATATATGTATTATCCTCTTTGTTAAATTTCTTTTCTGGTATTCCGTTAAAATTTATTACATATCCATCTCCATTTGAATCATATTCATATGTTATATTTGCATTATACTTTTCGTTATATGAATTTATTAGCATTTCTAATGTTGGTGTTCCTATTGCCCAATATGCTTTTTCATTTGCATAATATTTACTCCATATATTTTTATCTGATAGTCCTCTTGCAAACTTTGCTTTTGCCGAAGTTTCTTCTGGATATACCGAACTTAGGGTCTCGACAAGTAATCGATAATTATTTGCTATCTTAAATAATATGGATTCTTCGCAAATATTTTCTACATTTACGTAATCAGCTGCTATCAAATATACATTATTTCCATCATTATGAAATATCTTCCACTCATTAATTCCTCCAAAATTATATCCTGTGACATTATCCCCATAATTTTCTGGTTTTATATTATCTAATAATACTACTTCTTCTTTTTCTTGAGTTAATCCAATATCTGCAATTTCTAGAGTATCTCCATTTATTGTTACATCATATTCATCTTGTTTTATTACATAATTATTCTCTGTTTTTGTATAAAGAATTTGCTCTTTTTGCAAAAATTCATCCAGTGGCATATTTTTTTCTGCCTTAGCCATAAAATATTCTCCAATTATCATTTCTACTTTTTCTTTTGATGAGGAAGCTGAATATATATTTGTTGCCTCTCTAGCTCTTTTGAATATTCCATTATTTCCTATACTTAAAGATATTGCAACTCCTGCTAATATTAATAAAACTATTATTGTAACTACTAATGCCACCAGTGTTATAGCTCTTTCATTTATTGTTTTAGTTTCTGCTTTACATTTTAATTTTTTTCCTATTTCCTTTAATTCTTTCATTTGTCTTATCTTCCTTTCTCTTTATTTTTTATTATTATTTTACGCTGCTGTTCAATCTTTAAGTAAATTTACTCATATATAAAAATCTACACTACTCAAAAGAAGCCATGCATTTTAGATATCACTAAAACACATAGCTTCTTTTGCTATATTTACATAATTTTATTTCATTAAAGCTTACGATATATATATATATATATATACAGCCTCAAGGCTTTCATGGATTTTTTTCATG
>USTA01000133.1 GCA_900557475.1 uncultured Clostridium sp.
CATCGCCATCACTTACATGATTCTTATTAAATGCTTTTGCACCTTTCAAAAAGTATTGATGTTTATCTTCCTCTAAGTTTGCAAAAATAGCTGAACCATTCGCATAGATTGGGTCATCCCATGTAGGATCCACAGCATACCACTTATCATCTTCCATTTTTACATAGTTCCAAGCATGTGCCTCTGATTTTCCTTCACTATCATATCCTGTTCCGTATACTAAAACGCAAGGAATATTAAGTTTATCTAATAAATATTTTAGTCCTTCTGCATATCCTTCACATACTACCTTTTTATTTACAAAAGTTCCATATATATTATCATTATTTGCCAGTTTTTTAGTATCATATTCCACATTATCAACAATCCAATCATGTACATATTTTACTTTATCATATCTTGAACCTCTAGCACCTGCAACTATTGTATTTGCCATTGCTTCTACATCATTCATTGCTTCTATTACTTGCTCTTTTGATGTAAAAGTTGAATTATAATAGCTTATACCATCTTTAGGTTTTAAAGTAAATTCGTATGATTTGAAACCTAATGCTGATGTTGTTCTTGTTGTTAGTGCAAGGGAGTCTGTATTAACATAAAACAAATCTAAATGGTCAAGAGATATTGCGTCCCATGCTGTTTGAAAATAATTATTTTCGCTGCTTCCTCCTGTTTCTTTTATGCTGTCAGATAAGTCTGCTGGGAAATCTATCTTTTCATTTCCTGTTTTTAGTTTATCTTCATTTGCCAAAATAGTTGCATACATAATCTTTTCTGGTTCTTCTAACTGATTATAATAATAATTAACTGCTTCATTTTCTTCTATTGAACCTTCTTCTATCATATAATTTTTATAAGCTAAATCTTGCTTATCTGATTTTGGCCATAAAATTTTTCCAATTAATAAAACTCCTGCAATTATACATACTAATAGTAAAATTGATATTATACTACTTCCATTTTCTTTTTTCTTTTTCATACGTGCCTCCGCTTAAATTTTACTAAAATTATATATAATATTTGCCAAAATATCAATACATTTTTATAAATATTTATATTCTTTTTTTACACTTATTGGAAATATTTCATGATTTATTTTCCCATAATTCTTAATACAAAAAACTTTTATGGTAACCATTTTACAACTCTCATTCCTTTTACTGCTCCCCACGGTGCTCCTGTAATGCTTCCTTCTTCTTTATGAATAATTATTTCCTCCAATTTTTTTGTATTATCTGAAAATACATTTTCTTTTATTTCTTGAATTGAAGATGGTATTTCTATTCTCTTTAGTTCTGGCATTCCTATAAAAGCTCTCTCTTTAATTGTTTTTATTCCATTTGGAAGAACTATATTTTGTAAATTCCCTTGCCCATAAAAGGCATATTGTCCTATAATTTTCGTATCCTCATCTATGGCTAAATCATTATCTTTTGCTTGATACATTACACCTACTAAAGTCTTATCTTCTCCTTTTTTATATAAAATATTATTTTTTAATTCATAATATGGATTCTCATTATCTAATATGATAGTACAAGATTGTTGTCCTCCATCAAATGTATAAGGTAAATTATTTACATTTTTTCCTATATTAATTGTCGTATTTTTATTAAATCCTCCACTAATCTTTTTCACTGAATCTGGAAATGTTACATATGCAGAATTTATTGCAAATTTAAATGAATTTGCCAGTATATCTTTTGTTCCATCCTTTACATTATTTATATTTTCTTCTTTAGAGTAACACATGACTAAACTACTATTCGTTTTGTCATATAACATATTTCCTTCAACAATAAATTTAGGATTTCCTTCTTTTACTTCCACTTCTTCTATGCTTTTTGGTAAATATGATGGATTTAATTCGTTTAAACTCATTGGTATTATTAATTTTTTAATATTTGTATAATTAGCTAGGGATGTTTCTAATTTTGAAATTTTCTCTGGAATTTCAAATGTAGTACTCTCTTTTATTTTTTTAGCTGATGCAAATAATATCGTATTCCTTTCTTTTGGCATTAAAAAACCAGATTCATATACAAAGTTTTCATTATTGCTTAAATCAAAATCTTCTAACAAGTTACAATACTCAAATGCACCTCTTTCTATACTAATAATTGTAGAAGGAATACTTATACTAGTAATCTTTGCGCCATAAATAGAATTAGACTTAAGTGTTTTTGTTCCTTCATTTAATACTACTTTTTTTAGGTTCGAAGTTGAAAATGATTGACTATTTAAAGTCTCTACACTTCCTGGTATGTTTATTTCTTCTATTGAAGTTCCTCTAAAGGCTCTTTCGCCTATTTCTTTTAAGCTATTTGATAATGTAACATCTTTAAGCTTACTTACTCCGTCAAATGCATATTCTCCTATTTTTTCTACACCATCTGCAATTATAACCTTTTCCAATGTTTTATTATACGAAAATGAATACGCTCCTATTTCTTTTACGGTTCCTGGTATTATTACAGTTTTAAGACCTTCTAAATTACTAAATGCTCCATAACCTATTTTAGTTACATTATTTGGTATTGTTAATGTTCCATCTGGACTCATTAACTCTAAATTTGTATCAGACGATTGTAGTTCCCCATCTTCTATTTTATATGGATTAAATTCAATTCCTGCTATTTTCGCAGCCTGTACTTCTTTTTTGTCTGTTGATGTTAAAAATAATTCTCCCTTTATTATTTCTAATTTATCTATATATTTTTCATCTAATTCCGGAATTATATTTAATATTGTGCCTCCATCTTCTTTTTTTGTATTATATTCTAATGTATTTTTTCCAGCAGATAATGTCTCCTCTATAAATTTTTCATCTTCCATTAATTTTTCAGCCTTATACATCTCCACCTTTTCCTTATAGCTTGCCAATTTATTTCCTTCGGTAGAAACCTGCCCTCTTGAGACTACTCCATTGTTTCCAATGCTTAAAGATATTGCCACTCCCGCTAAAATTAGAAGTGCTATTATTGTTACAGCTAGTGCTATAAGAGTTATAGCTTTCTCATTTTTGTTTCTTTGTTCTTTTACTTTTTTCATTTGTCTTTTCCCTTTCTTTATTATTATTTTTTGCAACTTAATTGCTTTTTTATTTAAACATTCTATAAATTTAATAATCCAAGCCCAAAATCTATACATCACAAAAAGCCATGCATTTTAGATACGTCTAAAACACATAGCTTTTTTGCTATATTTACATAAATCTATTTTATTAAAACCTACGATATATATATATATATATATACAGCCTCAAGGCTTTCAGCAGTTTTTTTCATGTTTTCTCTCCTCTTAATATTTTATTCTATTATATCATAGATTTTTGCATTTTCTATTACTGTTTTTAACTTCTCATAATTATTCCAAGCTAGATAGTTCTTCTTCTGCTATTCCTAAAATGCTACTAATTTTTTCTTTTGACATTCCTTCTTCTTTTAATCTTTTTATAATTTCAATTTGTAATTCTCTTTTTCCTTGGTTATATCCTGTTAATCTTAAGTCTTCTCCATCTAATATTGCTTTTTCTCTTAGATATTCTAATCTTTCCATCTTCTCGTCTTCGCTCATTTTATGTATTTCTATTACTGCTTCACTTATTCCTTTAT
>USTA01000134.1 GCA_900557475.1 uncultured Clostridium sp.
TAAGCAATTCGTTTGTTTCAGGGTCTAATTGTACGAGATATTTTTCATTGTTAATAGTTTTTGTTATTATCTCGTTATCTTGAAGTCGTTCTAACTCCTTTGGTTTAAGGTTTATATCATTCATTATTTCTGGTCTGACTGGATGAACTTTAACGCCAGCATTGTTGCTATCTTTCCAGTACAAACTTATTTTTCCTTTCATACTTATTTCTTCTCCATTATTATCGTGAAAAGAAAGGTCTAGTAAACTGGTTCTCTTTCCAGATAATAGAGCTGTGATATTTGCCTTATCCAAAGACCATATCTGTTTTTTTGATATTCCTATTAGTTCTAATTCTTTATATGGAATATCATTTTCATTAAAAATAGCTTGCTTTTTATCCATGTAATGTATATTTTTGCTCAAAAGTAATAAAAATATCAATATGAAGAATAAATTTATCATGTTTTTTACTTATTCATTGTTTTTTTCAGTGAATGGCTACTGTCAGTTTAATACGGTATTACAGAAAAAGGATATTCCTAAAGCGGAACCTGTATTAGCAACGACAGAAAATAAATTGATAGAAGAAAAAGAAAAGGCTGTTGTCGTCAATGATGCTTTGACTACAGAACGACTTGCATACTGGAAGCAAAGAAGGTATTTATCTTTGCCCATTGATTCAATGGTGATAACTTCCCATTATGGTAAAAGAAAAGACCCATTTACTGGAAAAATAGCAAATCATAGAGGGATAGACCTTAAAGGCAACAACGACTATGTTTATTCGATAATGCCGGGAATGGTTGTAAAAACAGGAAAAAATAAAGGGTTGGGCAATTATGTAGAAGTGCGTCATGGTGATTTTACTTCTATCTATGGGCATTTATACAGTGTGCTTGTAAATGCGAAACAAGCTGTTGAAGCTGGGCAACCAATAGGCATTAGTGGAAGTACCGGGCGCAGCACAGGAGAACACTTACATTTTCAAATGGAATACAAAGATAAAACTATAGACCCTAAGCCAATTCTTGATTATATTAATGAGGTAATCAGAACCGTTAAAGGACAAATTTCACAGCAAATAGATAATGAGTTAAGACGCAAATAAATAGAAAAAGAGGATTGGAAAAGCCAGTCCTCTCTTTTTGGAAGAATCAGAAGAAACCTTTTTTTAATCCTTTTTCTTGTCTTTGAACTTTTTCTAGTGAAGATTGAAGTTGTGACAGAGCTTCTTTCATTCCTTTTTTTACTTCAGGATTCGTTACGGATTCAATAAGCTCTTTTCCTCTTTGAATGTTAGTGTTAAGTATTTCTTTATTCTTCATCTGTTTTGAACGACTTTCATCTATAAAAATAGATGGCATACTTTTGCAACTCCATTCACCATTTACTAGATTGAAATCTTTAATTCTTTCTTTCGCTAAGTAGGTGTGGATAGAAATCTTATCTACAGCCTTATCACTGTATAATTGATTTGCAGATTTCATTAGTCCATTTACGGCTTTGTTATGTGAATCAATATCGGCTAATCGTCCTTGTCCTTTACTTAGTACTTCTTCTTGATACCTGTTGTAAAGTCCTAGTTGGGTAAACTCCTTGGGGGCTGCAATAATATATGCTTCAACTCTAAATCCTGCATCTTTAAATTTTTGTGCTGTCTTTAAAGGTACATCTGGATTTCTCATAGTTCCTTCTATAATAATATTGCATTTCCGTTTAATGGCTTCTTCTATTAGTCTTTCTGTAAAAACGCTAGAAAAAATCTGGGTTTCAATGGGGTATTTAATAGGGTCTTTTATTAGTTCCTTATTGGGGTGAAACTGTCTGTAAAGGTCACCATTAACAGTGAGAAAATCTAAGTTAGGATGGTCTTTCTTTGCAACATTTATAAGAGTGCTTTTTCCGCAAGCTGGTTGTCCACCTAAGATTATAGCAATAGGCTTTTGTGATGATATATTGATGTCCTCAAATAAGCCATCTTTTTTTTGTTCAAAGATGGCTTCTACTTCATAGCGTTGCATAATATGCTTTCAATTTAGGTGCGTAATAGTTTTGTATCTTATCCATGACTGATAAGCGCACATTTTCAGAAACTTCAAACTGCAACAATCCATTTGCTATTTTTTCTTCTGTGTTGAGAACAGAAAGTTCTTTTTGCAGTATTTTTTTTCTGTTTTCATCCTTCTCTTCTGATATTTCATCTATCTTCATCATGCGGAGTGTCCCGATAATGTCGAGCGCAACATCCAAGCTCATTTCTTTATTCATGGTTCATTATAGTTTTATGATTTATACTTCAATAGATTCTGTGAATTTTAATAATGGAATAACTTTCACTGTATGAAATGAAAGTTGGTTAAAAAGCTTATGGGTCTTTAGCATTTCAATCGCTGCATCAGCCGTAACAACACCTTGTTCATAAAGCCGGATTGTTGCATATAACTGGTCATTGGCAACGGGTCCCATTATTAAATCATAGCTGTTTTTTCCTTTTCCTCTGCGGTTATTAACTACAAACTCCAGCCACTCTTTTGTAGCCCCATCAAATCGAAGGACTGAAAACTCTCTATCAAGAATATTATCGGGGACTTCATAAACTGAAACGACCGCTTTTTTACCATGTTCCCGATTTCTTTTGAGTATTGCCCACTTCTTAGCCTGTTCAAAATTAGTTGTCGTATAGAATCCTTTTCCAAAGTCAGTAGCTTTACGCCCTTTCTGTATATTAGGGGATTTGACGGTAACTGTTGAGCCGTGATATAGTTTCATGCCTTTTTATTGATATAAGTTATTATAGTATCTAATATATACTCTGTATCTTGTGTGTGCAGCATTTCAAAATTTTCATATAGAAATTCAAAAACGCCATGATTGGAAAACAGCAAAAGAGTTTCTTTAGCACTTATATTTTTAGTTTCCCTGTAATTTTCAGCACAAAACATTTGAAAAAGCAATATCTTTGGATTGTCCTTTTGTACTTTCTTCTGTTCTGTTTTCTCTTTTTCTAATGCTTCATAAAGTGATAATGTACTTGAATACCATAGTTTTGTGTTCTCGTCCAATAATGCCTTGTACAAATTGGAAGAATATATATAGTATAACGCATCTTCTAAAGGTAGCGTTTTTCTTTTCATGACTGTATCAACCAATTCTCTCATAACAAATGGGAGCATAGCCGAACCAAGTTCATTTTGATATGTTTGATTAGTTTCCATAACTATTTATTTTCTAATTTTATATAGCTATCTTGCTGATGTCTTTAGCAAAGATAGAGAAAAAACAATCATCATAGACCTATTGTATTGATTAGTTTGTAAATAGGTTCTTTGTATTTCTTTAGATTTTTAATTTGTATAACATACTTATTGATTCCTAACTCATTAAAGATTTCTGCGTACATTTTTATTATGGATTTTCTGTAGTAGATGGTTAATCCTACTATTGCAATGCAAATAAAAATCAAATAGACTAGTTCACTATACGCATAGATTGCTAATACAAAAATTCCACCCATAGCCCATAAAAAGCTACTTAAAAGAAATCTTAAGATATTCATGATTTTGTTTGCTGTTCTTTATACTGGCAGCCAAACCAGCTTTAAAAGTTTATTTA
>USTA01000135.1 GCA_900557475.1 uncultured Clostridium sp.
CAAATAATAAAACACTAGAAAAAGTAATAATACAAGATGGAGTAGAAATAATAGATAATCATGCGTTTATAAATTGTAAAGCCTTAACAATAGTAGAAATGGCAAATAGTGTAACCAGAATTAATACCCAAAGTTTTTATGGAGATAGCAACTTGTCATCTATTAACCTTTCTAATAATCTAAACTATATTGGACCTTGGGCCTTTGATAGCTGTAAAATACAAGAAATTGAGATTCCAAATGGAATAAAAGAGGTAACAACATCAGTATTTGGAAATTGTAAGCATTTGGAAAAGATAATATTGCCAGATTCTTTAGAAAAAATAGATTCGTCAGCTTTTCAAAATTGTTCAAATTTGACTAGTATTAATATAAGCGAAAATAATAAAAACTTTGTCTTTCGAGATGGAATACTAATGAATTCAGATGAAAGTGAAATGATAATAATATTAGAGAGTGCAATTAATGGGAATACTTTTAATGTGCCAAATGGAATAAAAAAATTGACTAGTAATCAATTTAATAATTATTTGCAAATAACAACATTAAATATACCAAGTAGTACAATAGATATTGGACCGGGAATTATAAATAATAATATAACAGAGGTAAATATAGCAGAGGAAAATGAAAAATATGAAACATATAAAGACGGAATATACGAAAAGATAAATGGAATAAGAGAAAAGTTAGTTAGGTATTATGGCAAAGATACTAACATAATAATAGAAGATGGAATAAAAATATTAGGAAAAAATTGTTTTCAAAGCAAAAACATAACTAATATAATTTTACCAAAAACTTTAGAAGAAATAGAAGGTTATGCATTTATTTATACAAAATTAGAAAAGTTGAGTTTGAGTGAAAATATACAAAAATTAGATACAATGTTTTTGTACGGATCTAATATAACTAAATTAACAATTAATGAAAATAATCCTAATTATACGGTTGAAGATGATATATTATACAACAAAAACAAAACAGAGCTAATTTTACCAATAAAGCCATTAGGAACTATAACAGAATTTCAAATACCAAATGGGGTAAGTAAAATAGGAAGGAATGCTTTTTTGCATCAAGGAAAAATGACAAAAATAATAATACCAGGAACTGTAAAAGAAATAGGACAAAATGCATTTGACAAATGTTCCAGCTTAACCAATATAGAAATACCAAGTAGTGTAGAAAAAATAGGAGAGGGATGTTTTAACTCTTGCGAAAACCTAAGTGAAATTAGAATAAATAAAGAAAAAGGAAGTATAGCAGGTTCGCCTTGGGGTGCAGACAAAGGCGAAAGAGCCGTAATCTGGCTTAAATAAAATTTAAGTATCATAAGATTGGAAATATATTCAATGTATAAGCCATCTTTGTGATACTTTTTTATTTGCAAAAGTATTGATTTATTAAGGGATTTATTGTAAACTATTTAAATAGATATAATAAGAAAGAAGGCAAAAAATGGAACTGAAAGAATTTGATTATAATTTACCAGAAGAATTAATAGCGCAGGTACCAATAAAAAATAGAGATGAATCAAGGCTTCTAGTATTAGATAGAAAAAAACAAAAGATGGAAGACAAAATTTTTAGGGATATAATAGATTATTTAGAGCCAGGGGATTGCATAGTAAGAAATAATACAAAAGTTATTCCAGCAAGACTTTATGGAAAAAAAGATACTGGTGCAAATGTGGAATTTGTACTTCTTAAAAATATTGAAGGTGACACATGGGAAGCGATGGTAAGACCAGGGAATAAACTTCACACAGGTTCAAATGTTATTTTTGGAGATGGACTTCTTAAAGCGGAAATTATTGATAAAACGGAAGATGGAACAAGAATAGTTAAGTTCAGTTATAAAGGAATTTTTAATGAAATTTTAGATGAAATAGGACTTATGCCATTGCCACCATATATACATGAAAGCTTAAAAGAAAATGATAGATATCAAACTGTTTATGCAAAATATGATGGTTCAGCAGCAGCTCCAACCGCAGGATTACATTTTACGCCAGAGCTTTTAAAGAGAATAGAAGAAAAAGGCATAAAGATAGCAAATGTTACACTTCATGTAGGAATAGGAACATTTAGGCCGGTTAAAGAAAAAAATATAGAAGACCATCATATGCATACAGAACATTATTATATAAAAGAAGATGATGCAGAAAAAATAAATACGGCAAAAAGGGAAGGACATAGGGTTATTGCTGTGGGAACGACCTCTTGTAGAACTTTAGAAACAATAGCAGATGCAAAAACGGGATTTGTAAAATCATGTGAAGGAGATACAGGAATATATATTTATCCAGGATATAAGTTTAAATGTATAGATGGTTTGATTACAAACTTTCACTTACCAGAGTCAACTCTTATTATGCTTGTGTCAGCTTTTGCAGGAAGAGACTTTGTAATGGAAGCATATAACCACGCAGTAAAAGAAAAGTATAGGTTCTTTAGTTTTGGAGATGCAATGTTTATTAGCTAAAGAAGATATTAATAAAATATATATTTATAAAATGGAAAGGAATAACAATATAATGGAAGAAAAAAAGCCAAGTGTTACTTATGAATTGTTACACGTAGATAAGTATACAGGAGCAAGAAGAGGAGTTGTGCATACTAAACATGGAGATATACAAACTCCAATATTTATGCCAGTAGGAACTCAGGCAACTGTAAAATCAATGACACCAGAAGAACTAAAAGAAAATGGTGCACAAATTATTTTGTCAAACACATATCATTTATATCTAAGGCCGGGTAGTAAGCTAGTAAAAAAAGCAGGCGGATTACATAATTTCATGAGATGGGATAGACCAATACTTACAGATTGTGGAGGATTTCAAGTATTTTCGCTAAGTGATTTAAGAACGATTTCAGAAGAAGGTGTAGAATTTAAATCACATTTAGATGGAAGTAAGCACTTATTTACACCAGAAAAGGTTATGGAAATAGAAGAAGATTTAGGGGCTGACATAATAATGTCATTTGACGAATGTTGTCCATATCCTTCTACATATGAATATGCAAAAAACTCAATGGAAAGAACAACTAGATGGGCAAAAAGATGTAAAGAAGCTCATAAAGGTGATGGGGCAATATTTGGAATAATTCAAGGTGGCTTTTACGAAGATTTAAGAAAGCAGTCTGCTAAAGATTTGATTGAACTAGATTTTCCAGGATATGCAATTGGAGGGATTAGTGTTGGTGAACCAAAGGAAGAATTTATAAAATTATTAAAGTATACAGCTCCACTTATGCCAGAAAACAAGCCTAGATATTTAATGGGAGTAGGAACACCGGACTATTTATTAGAAGCTGCACTTGCAGGAATAGATATGTGTGACTGTGTTCTTCCAACTAGAATTGCAAGAAACGGAACAGCTATGACATCACATGGAAAATTAGTAGTTAGAAATGCAACATATGCAGAAGATTTTAGACCTCTTGATGATGAATGTGATTGTTATGCTTGTAAAAATTATACAAGAGCATATATAAGACATTTAATAAAATGTAATGAAATTTTAGGAGTAAGATTACTTTCAATTCATAATATAAAATTCTTGACTAATTTAATGGAAAG
>USTA01000136.1 GCA_900557475.1 uncultured Clostridium sp.
GGAATCTTTCCAGTATTTTTTAAATCAATGTAATATTCTAATGTATCACTATCTAAAATATTTCCTGAAACATTACTTGATAATTTAGTTTCTACATGTGGTTTTCCAAAATATACAGTTACTGTATTTGAATAAATAGTATCTTTTGTTTCACTACATGTTACTGCTATTTTGCTTTGTAAATTCTCATTGTTTGAACCTGCTACTGCTTCCATTGAAATTTCAATATTCTTCTTTTCTCTTCCTTTAAGTGTTCCAATATTAAATGTTAATTCTCTAGAATTATCATTATACTTACCATCTGAATTATCAGATACATATTTTAATCCTTCTGGTATTTTAATTTTAGCAACTATATTAGTTCTTTCAGCATTTGTTGGATTTGTAATTTCTATTGAATTTTCCACTATTTGTCCAACATCTATATTTTTGTTTTCATATGTTGTTTTTAATAATGCTGTAAGTATACCTTCTACCATATTACCTGTAAAGATTTGTTTTGCCTCTCCATCCATATTGTTGGCAGTAGCACTTACTCTTAATATCTTTTTGTTATCTTCTGAAGTCTCTGTTTTTGAACCCGCAATCATATTTACACTAAATGTCTTTGTTTCTCCAGCTTCAATTTTTCCTACATCTTCTGTATATGGAGATACATAATCTTTATAATATTCTTTATACCAACTATCCTCTAATGCATCTTCTATAATTAATCTTGCAAATCCTGATGGCAATTCTATTTTTGCCTTTACACCATCTATTGCTTCTTTGCTAGTATTTTTTATAGAAATATTATATGTTATATATTGTCCTTCTTTTATATTTCCGTTATCTGAAATATTTTCTCCAGTAATCATATCTTTTGCAGATATTTGTATTTCTGCTTCAGCTTTTGCAGCTGTCTTAACACCAACCGCTGTTGCTAAAACTACATTTTGCTTTGTTCCTTCTTCTGCACTATTATCATAATATACACCATAGTTAGATTTAGCTATATTACCATAGTCAACATTTGCTGGTATTATTATAGGATAGCTAAAATTAATTCTTGCTCCGTGTTCTACAACACCAGTCTTTCCATCTGCTTCTTTTGTAGCAACAATCATGTATGACTTAGCATTTGATGTATATTCTTTTTTCCATCCATTTGCTTCATTTTGTAAATCTGTGTCTGCTTCTTTATTTTCTGAGTAATATACCTCTGCATCAATTCCTTCTAAAGTAATTTGCCCTGCCATTTTAGTATCAAATGTTGTTCCTAAGTCTTTACTTCCATCTATTTCTTTGTTTCCTTTGAAAGGAATTCTTCCAATTATTTTTAATCCAGTTGCATTCTCTCCTAAGTTGTTTACAATTGTTCCTTTTATTTCTGCTTTTACTTCATTTGCTAAAACTTCTATTTTTCCAATACCTTCTGCACCCTCTTGTGAAGTTACAGTCATATTTCCATTAAAACCGGTCATTGTATTTGTTGTAACAAATCCAGTAGGAGCAACTACATTTATGTTTGTTTTTATTGATTTTGTACTTTCTTCTAATGTAGATACTATTTTATTTTCATTTGAATAACTTAGTTCTACTTCTGCATTTCTACTAGGTGCTAAATTATCTAATTTTAAATCTGTTACTATTCTTATTACTGTACCCTTTGAAGTTGAGTTGTTATTGTATTCTGTTTGAGTTCCTTCTAATTTTAATTTTAATACATTTCCTTCTACTGTGAATTCTGTACTTTTTAACTCATTGTCATATAAAAGTGTAGCATCTTTTACATTTATTTCTGTTACTTCTTTTGGCAATTTTATTTGTAACGCTGGATTCTTATATAATAAATCTGTTACATCATCTCTTTCTAATGTTACATTAATTATTACATTTTGATTTTCTACTACTGTTGATAAATTTTCATTACTTACATCTATACTTGCTTTTGATGTTGGTTCTTCTAGTTTTATTGCACCCTCTGCTTCTGTATTAATTTTCACCTTTGTATTTATAGTATCGAAGCTTGCTATTTGTTCTTTTGAGTAAGGTAAGTCTCCCTTTATAGCTTTTTCTATTTTTATGCTTAACTCACCTTCTGTTTTAGGTTTACTTGTCTTAAAAGAAATTTTACTTTCATTTACTTCTAATTCTAAAGTATCTTTATTTAATGTTCCAATTTCTTTTCCATCTTTTCTTAGTACTTTAATTGTTCCTTCTTCACCCAAAAGTTTTATTAATTCTTCTCTTTTTATGCTAACTCTTTTATTATAAATATTATTTCCTGCCTCTACATCTCCAAAGAAATCCCCTACTTCTTTTAAGTTTATTTCATTTAAAGCTTCTGCAAGACCTACATTTATTTTGTAGTTTACACTAAAATCTGTTTCTACTTTTCCATCATTTTTATCTTTGTTTGCATATAAATATCCTTTATTTATTGCTTCATTGTTTGCTGTTACTTCTGCTGTTGCTATGTCTCCTATTTTTGAGTCTAGGTCATAGTCCTTCTTTTCTAAATTAGCTTTTACTGTTTGTCCATTAAGTACTAATGTTTCTGTTTCAGATTCAGTATGAATTTTTATAGCTTTTTCTTTTACATCTTCTTCATATATATAAGTTACTACAAATTTATCTGGAGTTCCCTTTACCCAAGCAACTTTTCCTTCTTCATTTATGCTATTTTCTACATTTATTGTTAATATTCCAGTTTCTGCATCATAATTATAATTATTCTCACTAAAATCCACTCCATCAAGTTTACCATTTGTTGCTGATGTATCTATTGCTGTTACTATTACACTTTTTGGATTTTTTTCACTTACTTTTGGAACCTGTATTCTAATTTGTTTTTTGCTTACTGGTAAAATGTAATCTTTTAGACTATCTGATACTAATGAGCTTATCATTGTATTTCCATTATAGCTCAAATATCTAATTATTTCTTGATTTGTTTCTCCTACCAAGCTTTCTTTTTGTACAGTCCAATTTAAATGTAAAGTTAATTCTTTTTCTATTTTCTTTTCCTTGTTTTGAATATTTACATATGTAGCAGTAAACTTGACTTTACTATCTTTATTTAATTCATATGCATCTACATATTCTTCTTTTCTTAAGCTTATTGGAATTTCTAACTCTACATTTTTTCCAGTAGTAACTTGGTTTAACTCTAATGTATTTTCATTTATATTTTTTATTTTTCCATTTTCCAAGTTTTCTGTGTTTAGCTTATAATTGTTTTTTTCCAAGCTTACAGTTATGTCTTTTAAATATCCTCCATTTTTAACTGCTAAAGAAAGATACAATTTTGTGTCAGTAGAATTTACATCTGCTGAATAATTATATCCCGCCTTTTCCTTGTTTTTTCCTATAACACTGTTAAATGTTACATTTTCTTCACTTGTTTTTTCATCTTGATTAGTTAAATTCGCTACTTCATTTGCTGCATATACACCTGCTTGTATGAAATTTGCGCCAACTAATAATCCTATAAGCAAAGCTGCCACTAACTTGCTATAAATTAGCATCTTTTTACCTTGCATTGTAACCCTCCTAAAATTTAAAATTGACATAACTTAATTATATCGTGTTTCCGCCTAAATTTC
>USTA01000137.1 GCA_900557475.1 uncultured Clostridium sp.
ATGGAGTTTAAATGAGTAAATCAGAAATATTAGAAAATAAATATAACCCAAAAGAGTTTGAAAAAAACATTTATGATAATTGGGAGGAAAAAGGATATTTCAAACCAAATATGGATAAGGAAAAAGAACCTTACTGTATAATGATGCCTCCTCCAAATGTAACAGGAAAACTTCATATGGGACATGCATTAGACAGTACAATACAAGACATACTAATTAGATTTAAAAGAATGCAAGGGTATAATACATTATGGCTTCCAGGAAGTGACCATGCAGCTATTTCAACTGAAATGAAAGTAGTAGAAAAGCTAAGAAATGAAGGTAAAAGCAAACAAGAATTAGGAAGAGATAAATTCTTAGAAGAAGCTTGGGAATGGACAAAACTTTATGGAGGAACAATAGAAGAGCAACAAAAAAAATTAGGATGTTCGTGTGATTGGGAAAGAAGAAGATTTACACTAGATAAAGGTCTATCTGATGCAGTATTAGAACAATTCGTTTCATTATACAATGAAGGATTAATATACAAAGGTACAAGAATGATAAACTACTGTCCAAATTGTAAAACCTCAATATCTGATGTAGAGATAGAATACAAAGAAGAAGAGACAAAATTATGGCATATAAAATATAAAATAAAAGATGAAAATAGATATCTTATTGTTGCAACAACAAGACCAGAAACAATGCTAGGGGATACAGCTGTTGCAGTTGCACCAGATGATGAAAGATATAGTGATTTAATCGGAAAAACATGTATTTTGCCAATAATGAATAAAGAAATACCAATTATTGCAGATGAATTTGTAGAAAAAGAATTTGGTACAGGTGCAGTTAAAGTAACTCCAGCACACGATATGAATGATTATCAGTCTGGACTAAGACATAATCTAGAAATAATTCAAGTATTTGACGAAAATAATAAAATGGAAAATCTAGTTCCAAAATATGAAGGAATGAATTTATTAGAAGCAAGAAAAGCAATAGTAAAAGACTTAAAAGAGATAGGTGCTTTGGTAAAAGAGGAAAAATATATTCACAATGTTGCCAAATGTGAAAGATGTAAAAATACAGTAGAACCTAAAATTTCAGAGCAATGGTTTGTTTCAATGAAAGATCTGGCAAAAAGAGCAGCAGATTCAGTAAGAAACGAAGAAGCTAAATTTATTCCTAAAAAATATGAAAAAAATTACTTTAATTGGTTAGATAATATACAAGATTGGTGTATATCAAGACAATTATGGTGGGGACACAGAATACCAGCTTATTACTGTGAAGATTGCAAACATATAAATGTAAGCAAGATAGAGCCTAAAAAATGTGAAAAGTGCGGAAGTACAAATTTACATCAAGATGAAGATACCCTAGATACATGGTTTAGTAGTGCATTATGGCCTTTTTCAACATTAGGATGGCCAGATGAAGAGCAAGAAGACTATAAAACATTTTATCCAACAAATGTTTTAGTAACTGGTTTTGATATTATAACATTCTGGGTATCAAGAATGATGTCACAAGGATTAAAACTTACGGGAAAAGCACCATTTAAAGATATATTAATACATGGAATGGTTAGAGATAGCCAAGGTAGAAAAATGTCAAAAACATTGGGAAATGGAATAGACCCAATAGAAATAATTGATAAATATGGTGCAGATGCTTTAAGATTTTCAGTTATTTCAGGAACTACAATGGGAAATGATATAAGATATATACCAGAAAAACTAGAAGCGGCAAGTAACTTTGCAAATAAAGTATAGAATGCATCAAAATTTGTTCTAATGAATTTAGAAGATTATGAAAAACCAGATAATTTAAATCTATGCATAGAAGATAAATGGATTTTATCAAAACTTAATAAATTAGTTCAGGATATAACTACTAATATAGAAAGCTATAATTTAGGAGTTAGCTTAGATAAGACATATGAATTTATTTGGAATGAATTTTGTGATTGGTATATAGAAATTGTAGAAACAAGACTTTATGATAAGGAAAACAAAACAAGACAAACTGCACAATATGTATTAAATAAAGTGTTAGGTGATTTATTAAAATTACTACATCCATTTATGCCATTTATAACTGAAAAGATATATACTAATTTATATGATGTAGATGAAAGCATAATGATAAGTAAATTCCCAGAATATACTGAAAATATGGTCTTTGAAGAAGAAGAGGCTTTTATTGAAGAATTAAAAGAAGTAATTACAAAGATAAGAAATATTAGAGCAGAGATGAATGTACATCCGTCTAAAAAAGCAAGTTTGATAATAGTTACTAAAAAATATCAAAAATCAATAGAAGAGTCAAAAGAATTTTTGAAAAAGCTAGGCTTTGCAGAAGACATATCGGTTAAAGAAAAGAAGGAATCTATTCCAGAAAATGCAGTAAACGTATTAACATCAAATATGGAAATATTTATTCCTTTTGAAGAATTAGTTGATATAAAAGAAGAAAAAGAAAGATTAGAAAAAGAAAAATCAAAAATATTGGCTGAAAAATCAAAAGTAGATGGAATGGCAAATAATCCAGGTTTTATTAGTAAAGCACCAAAGGCTAAAGTAGAAGAAATTCAGGCACGTGCAAGAGAGTTAGAAGAAAACTTAAAAAATATTGAACAAAGAATAGAATCATTAAATAAATAAACTTATTATAGATGTATAGATATTAACTATACATCTATAATATAAGTGGGGGAAAGATGAAAGAAAAAGATTCAAAAGTACAAGGAAAAATAATAATAGAAGAAAAGGCAAAAAAGCAATTAGAAAATAATAGAAAAGTAGAAAGTAAAAAAGCGAAAAAGCAAAAATCAGTAGGTAGCATTTTACTAATAGTCTTATTTGTGATTCTTGCTGTATTTATATTCTTTGGTGGAAAGATAAGAAATGAAGTAAAATTAAATAAAGAATTGGGGAATTTATTTACAAAAAAAACTACTCTTCAGAATGCTATGGATTATGAGATAGTGACAACAGGTGATTTTGCAGAGATAGAAAAATGCGTAAAAGAATATTATCAGGAGCTTACTTCTAAAGAACAAGAATTATATAATATAATAGAAGATGAAAAAATACAAAGTATTTTAACTGTAAACAATTTTAAAGAAGACGGTCCAGAATTTAATAAATCTTTAGAATATATAAATTCAAAAAAGAAGAAATTAGAAGAAACTGCAAAAAGCATAAAAGATTTAGTTACAAAACAAAATATAGAAAAGCGCGTAGAAGGAAAAGATTTAAGTGACTATTATGTAGGATTATATAAAAAATATTTCTTTGCAGATGAAGAAAATTTAAAAGAGGAATTAAAAAATAAATTATCTGATGTGGAATATGCATATAATTTAATGAATAAATTATATGATAATGAAATTAAAATTTTAAACTTTTTAACAGAAAACAAGGAACATTGGAGAGCCGATGAAACAAGGTTAGTATTTGATAATCCAGTACTTTCAGCACAGTATAATAGTATGAAAACTTTGCTATATGCAGAATAAAAAATAAAAATGTCGAAAGAATATAAAATTTCGACAAAATTACCTATGGAAATAAATGGAATAAAGAGATA
>USTA01000138.1 GCA_900557475.1 uncultured Clostridium sp.
TCCAAGTTTATTGTTCTTGTTTTGAAAATACTTTTAAGTAATTCATAATCTGTGTCAATATTATTTGAAATTGGTGTTATTAATTCTTGTTCGATCCCTAAATTTATTGATCTCTTTTCTAAACTTTCAAAATCTAATATATCTCCCATTTTATCTTTTTTAGTTATTGGAAGCAATTTCAAATATCTAATCTCATAAATGTAATCCTTTGCTGCCTCCTTTGTTAATATAGTTTTGTTTTCAAAATCTTTCAAAAATATTTTTTGCATACTTTCTATATTTGTATTATCTACAATATTATAATATTCTATTTCATCTTTTAACATTTCTTTTGTTTTTACATATTCAATTGGATTTTGCAATTTATTACATTCTTCTAATTTTTCTAAGCATTCCTTCCTTTTCGATTGTAATAAGTCCTCATAATGACTCATGCTAAAAATCTTTTTTTCATTTGGAAGAAGTGCATTCTCTTTCAAATATTCGTCGCGTAGTTTTTCAGGATTATTTATTGTTTCATCAATATTTTTTAATTGTTCCAACAATTTCTTTTTTTCAGAAAACAATTCTTCAATAAACTCTTTTTGATTGTCCATTTTTTTAAGCTTTGTAATATTTTCTTTTGTTTTTTCTTTTATCTCTTCTTCCTTACTTTTATCATATTTCATATAAAATTTCAGTGCTACTTTGCTAATTTCCTCATATAATTCTTCACTTAATTCTAATTTCAATTTTTTTATATTTTTAGAATTTAGGTTATCTATATAAGTTCTTCCTAACAAATAAGTTAGGTCAGTATAGATAGCATTACACTCTATGCTTTCTATATCTTTTACAGTACCATCCCACGAAAATCCGTTAAAATCTCTTATAACTTCTGAATAGGCTATACATTTTCCAATATGTACAGCCTTAAGAATTGCTTTTTCTTCCAAACTTAATGTTAAACTTAATTTTTCTATACCAGCTTTTATAATACTATATAAAACTACCTTTTCATTTGGAAATACTATAATTTTTTGCTCTTTATTATCTGATTCTTCTAGAATTTTACATCTTGATTCTTCTAATTCTTTTTCAAGTTCTGAATTAGGTCTTGCAATTTCTATATCTTTACAATAATTCTTAATAATATCTATAATATTTTCTAGAAAATCTTCTTTTGAAGGTACTTCCCTTTTAACTAAAGCATAGTCATTATATGCAACTTCTGCTTTATATAGCATACTTAATAAAAGGTTTTGTACCTCCTTATTAAACTTTTTTTCTTCTAAAATATTTTCTAATTCTTCATTAAAATCTCTTTTTAAGAGTTTTGCTTTCACGCAATTATTCTCCTTCTTTTATGTCTTCTGTATTTTTACTATTACCTAAATCTTCAGGTGCCATTTTTAGTTCTTGCCATCTTTCTTTTGACATTAAAACTTCTCTTGGCTTAGTTCCCTGAAAACCAGATATAATTCCCCTTTGTTCCATTTGGTCCATAATTCTTCCTGCTCTTGAATATCCAACCTTAAATCTTCTCTGAATAAATGATGTTGAAGCTTGTCCTGTTTCTATAACCATTTCTATTACATCTTCTAGTAATTCATCAGTATCATCTTTATCATCATTTTGAGCCTCTGCTTTTTCTGGCTCTCCACTGCTTTCAATTGACTCTAAAATATCTTCATCATATTCCGTTTCTCCGTCTTTCTTTAAAAACTTTACTATATTTTCAACTTCTTTATCAGATATAAATGCTCCTTGAACTCTTATTGGCTTTGGTGCACCTGATGGATAAAATAGCATATCACCTTTTCCTAGAAGCTTTTCTGCTCCTGCACCATCTAAGATTGTCCTTGAGTCTACTTGTGATGAAACTGCAAATGCTATTCTTGATGGAATATTTGCCTTAATTATTCCTGTAATAACGTCAACTGATGGTCTTTGAGTAGCTATTACTAAATGCATTCCTGCTGCTCTTGCCATTTGTGCAAGTCTACAAATAGCATCTTCTACATCTTTTGCTGCAACCATCATTAAATCTGCAAGCTCATCTATTATTATTACTATTTGAGGTAATTTAGGGCCTCCTTCTTTTTCTGCAAGCTCATTATACCCTTTCATATCTCTAACCTTTTTCTCTGCGAAAAGACTATACCTTTTTACCATTTCCTGCACTGCCCAAGAAAGTGCACCTGCTGCCTTTTTGGGATCTGTAACAACAGGAATTAATAAATGTGGTATTCCATTATATATTGATAGTTCTACTACCTTTGGGTCAACCATTAAAAGTTTTACTTCACTTGGCTTTGCTTTATATATTATGCTTGTAATTAATGTATTTATACATACAGATTTTCCAGAGCCAGTACTTCCTGCAATTAAAACATGAGGCATCTTGGCAATGTCTGTTACAACAGTATCTCCTGCAACATCTTTTCCAAGTGCAAAAGCTACTTTTGATTTATTATCTATGAATTCATCTGACTCTACAATGTCTCTAAGTGGCACCATGTTCTTTTCTTTATTTGGAACTTCTATTCCGACAGTATGTTTTCCTGGAATAGGTGCTTCTATTCTTATTGTCTCAGCTTCTAAACTAAGTGCTATATCATCAGAAAGATTAGCTATTTTACTTACTCTTACGCCTTCTGCTGGTGCTAATTCATAACGTGTTATAGCTGGTCCTACTGAAACATTTTCTACTTTGGCATTTACTCCAAAGCTATATAATGTTCTTCTCAATTTTTCTGCTGTTGCTCTAAGAGCCTTTTCCTTATTTTGATCTGAATTTCCTTTTATTTGAGAAAGTAATGTAATAGGTGGAAATTCGTAATGCTCATCCATCGTTGTCATTGCATGATCAAGTTTTAAAACTTCTTTAGTTTTTGTCTCTTTTTGCTCTTCCTCTTTTGAAAATAATTCGTCTGCTGTATATTTTGTTTCTTCTATATTCAAATTAGATTTTAAGGCTTTTGAACCTTTTTTAGAAAAAATAGATGTATCTAAATTATCATTTGAATGATCATATTTTTTAGGTTCATTTAAATGAATTGTTATTTGTTCCTCTAATTCCTCTTTAGGTGCAGATGCCTTTGCTTCTAATTTTTCTCTTATTCTTCTTTCTTTTCTCGTTTCTGTTTTTACTTCTACTTTCTGCTGAGATTCTCTTGCTATTTCTCTTTCTTTTCTTTTTCTAGCTCTATTATCTGCAAGTTTATCTATTGAATTTGCAATAACTTCTTCTGGATGAAGACCAAATATAAATACTACCATAATTAGACTTACACCTATCGAAGCAATAACAGTTCCAAGTAGTCCAATAAATTCCACAAGAGGTATTGCTAAAGCTGTTCCAACAACTCCTCCTCCCATATCTTTGGTTCCTAATGTATAAGCCTGCTTTAATGCTAATTCGTTTCCAGCTTCAATTGTAATGTTTCCTTTAGAAATTTGGAAACAACTGAAAACCACATCAATTAATAGTAATATTGCTAATAACATTACTATTTTGGGAATATAATATTTTGTATCTTTATCATATGCTATATATATTGTAA
>USTA01000139.1 GCA_900557475.1 uncultured Clostridium sp.
TGGAACAGTGACAAAACACAAAGCAATGTAGGAGCTTTTACCAAAAAATCAATAGAAGCAAAATTCTATAATATGAGATTTAATAGGGTAATTATGACTGGAAATAACAGTATTGCAGTAATAACGGCAAACGACAAAGATTCTACATTTGAAAAAATAAATGTAACAGAAGCATTTATAATGACAGAATCAAAAATTGCTAACTGTGGAAACAAATCTTCAACATTTATTAGCGAAAAAACAGGAGGAAGCATTAAAAACTGTTATATTCAAGGAGAAATGCACACAGCAGGAAGTGAAAGTGGAGCAGTTATAGGATTAAGCCATGGTGGGATTAAAATTGAAAATGTAGTAGCTAATATTATAGGTAGAGGATATAAAGAAGAAACTGCCCAAAATAGTGGATTATTTATAGGAAAAATAGAAGGAAAAACAGAAATTAAAAATTCTATATCTATTGGAAAAACATTATATGATATATTGCTTAATAAATTTGCAATGATACCAAATGCAGCAAATATAGAATTTATTACAAATTGCTATGAAAATGCAGATGAACAAGGAATTTCAAATAGTAATGGAACAAATATAAAAGAAGTATCAAAAGAACAATTACTAAGTAAGGAATTTTATAGAGATATATTACACTTAGATGAAAATATATGGGACCTAGATAATATAGAAGAAAGAAATTATTCGGAAAGCCCATTCCCATATAGCCCAGATCCTACAAAATTTCCTAAAATAATTGATTTTGGTGGATTAAAAAAATAAAAATACAAAGTAAAAAACTAAAATAATTTTGAAATGTCACCGTTTAGTAAACACAATAAAAATATTGTGTTTACTAAACGGAGGGCATTTCATTTTTTTCTGTAAGCATTGTCAAAATACAAGATTATTGGTCTTGAAAATATAAGGAATATTGTGATAAAATTTAAAAAATATAATACTAAGAAATGAAAAGGGAAATGATAAATGAGATTTTTAAAAAGAATTGTAATTGTTATATTTATAATAGTACTAGTAACAGGTGTGGGACTAGGTATGTATGGATATACATATTATGAAAAAAAGATAAATGCGGAACCTCTTGCAGATAAAGTAAATGATGTAAGAACAGATTATTTTTTTACTAGTATTAAAGATGTTCCAGACTATTATATAAATGCAATAATTGCAGTAGAAGACAGTAGATATAAAGAACATGGAGCAATTGATATAATAGGAATTGGAAGAGCAATTGTTACAAATATAAAAAGTGGAGAACTAAAAGAAGGAGGAAGCACTATAACTCAGCAAGTTGCTAAAAATTTGTACTTTATAGAGTCAGAAAATGTAGTAAGAAGAAAAGCAGCAGAATTTTTTATGGCAGTAGAATTGGAAAATAAATACTCAAAAGAAGAAATTCTAGAAATGTATATAAATACTATTTACTTTGGGGATGGATATTATGGAATAAAACAAGCATGCAATGGTTATTTAAATAAAGAGCCTAAGGATATGACATTAGCAGAGGCAACAATGATGGCAGGAATTCCCAATGCTCCATCAGCATATAGTCCGACAGTAAACAAAAAACTTTGTAAAGAGAGACAAAATAAAGTCATATCTTCTATGAAAGAAAATGGATATATTACAGAAGATGAGGCAAACATAATAGATCAAAGCTTTATAGATAATATAGAGTATAAAAAATGATAGAATTTTTTTGTATTATAAATGCATGGGGGCATTATACCGCAATAGAAGGCTAACCATATCTTTAGAAAATGTAGCAAAGAAAGTAAACTCAACTACATAGAAAAATTCATCGAAATTCATTTCCTTTATAAATTGGGTATGTAATATATTCTTTTCTTCGAGTTTCATCTCAGCGAGCATATTTTTAAAAGATTCTTCAATTCTTAATTTATGGCTTGCTAAGAATTTTTCCAAATATGGAATTATAGACAGATCTTCTAAAAGCGAATAGTATTGCCGGTCTTCAGTTTTAAAATTGTATACCATTTTTTTTACCTCTAAAACTAAAACTTATTTGTTTATTGTTATCCTAGTTATTATATATAATTATACAAATTATGTCAAGTACACACTGTAACATACTTTACATTTAGAATTTTTATGATATAATATTTTTATGCGGGTATAATTTAGTGGTAGAATGCCATGCTTCCGACCTGGTTGCACGAGTTCAATTCTCGTTACCCGCTCCAGCCCAAGTAAAATTGTCGCAACTTTGGCGAAACGATTTCTAAATCAACTGTAAGGAGTACTTTCAATAAGGACATTTATTGAAAAGTACTCCTTTGGGTTTTACAGTATAGTTTAAATACTATGCTGTTTTTATATTTTTAATACTTCGCTGAAATGCATTTTCCAGTTCATATTCATTTAATGGTATAGCAATTATTCCAACTCCTGTATAATATATATCTATTTGTTGATATTTCTTACCATTCAGCTTTGTTTGTTGATATACATATATTTTATCAATTAGTTCATTTACAATTTCTGGTGTTAATTCTTTGATTTCAGTATATTTTTTAACTTTATCAATAAAAGTAGTTAAATCTATTTGTTCTTGTTTAGTTTTATCGATAGTATTAGCTAGATGACTAATTTTTTCTTTTAAGTTTTTTTGTTCTCTTTCATAATTTAATGATAAAGTTGCAAATCTATCATCAGTAATTTTTCCAGAAATGTTATCTTCATAAATATGCTGTATTAAATTATCAATATCTTTTACTCTTTTTTCATATTGAGATAAAAGTTTTTTATTTGAAATATCTTCTTTTCGTTGTTCTTCTAATGAAGTTGCTAGTTTTTCTTTTATAAATAAATCTTCATAAGATGAAATATAAGATATTACTTGTTTAATATTATCTAATACCAATTCTCTTAATGCTATATCTTTTATATTATGGCTAGTACAAGAATGTGTAGAATTATTCTTGTAATTAGAACATCTATAAAAATCTTTGTCTGGTGTAAATTTACTAGAAGTACAATAATAAAGTTTAGCTCCACAATCTTTACAAAATAGATGTCTAGAAAATATGCTTATTTTACCTGTCTTAGTAGGTCTTTGTTTATTACTTCTAAGTTTTTGGGCTGTATTCCAAGTTTCTTCATCAATAATAGCTTCGTGGGTATTTTTAAATATTTTCCATTGTTCTTTTGGGAGTTTTATTTTAGTTTTATCTTTAAAAGAACGAGTGGTATATCTAAAATTTATTGTATCTCCTATATATTCCTGCCTATCTAATATTTTGGTTACTGTTATTGGATACCAATAATGTTTTACTTATGTTGGTGGATTTTGTGTTTTCATACCTAAACTTTGATGATACTCTGTTGGATTCATTATTCCTTCTTCTGTAAATTTTTTAGCTATTTGAGAAGGACTAAATCCTTGTATAAATAAAGCAAATACTCTTTTTATAATTTTCGCAGCAGGCTCATCAATAATCCATTTATTTTTATCATTCTCATCTTTTTTATA
>USTA01000140.1 GCA_900557475.1 uncultured Clostridium sp.
CTTGAATCACTTTTTTTCTATTCTATTTTTGTTTCACATCAATTGTAACACTACAAAATGTTAAATTTCTTAATATTTTTTTGACTATAATAGTAAAAAGACCTGAATTATTAAATAATTTAGGTCTTTTATATATTTTTATTGTTATTCGCTTTATCTCTTTATATTTCATTTATTAAACTTTATTAAAACTTTTTTCTTTTAATTTTCTTCGGCATTTCTATTTCAAACAATTCATTATTTAAAATCATCCTTGGATTTATTTCTGTAAGTTCTTTTAACTTTTCGGCTCCTATTTTCTTTTTAAACTCATGCAAAATCTCGTCCATCTCGGTATATACTGAATGTTTTCTATGAGTATCTGTTCCTAAAAAATGTACAGCATTTGCATCTAATAATTTTAACAATGTTTCTTTTGCCTTATTTCCATATTTACCAATAATACTTGCATAATTTGCTTGAAGCATTGCACCCTGCTCTATCCAATCAATCGCCGTAGCGGGATTATCTTGCACTTCGTCATATCTTTCTGGATGTGCAATAATAGGTATTAGTCCCATTGATATTAACTTATTAATTATATTAGCTGTATACATAACTTTAGCTCTTAATGGTAATTCAAAAAGTACATATTTGCTATTATTTAAAGTTGGTACTATTCCTTCTTCTATTAATTTTGGTAAATCATTTGATATATACGCTTCTGCTCCTATATGTAGCTTAAGCATAATTCCTTCCTCTTCTATTTTTCCATTTAATGCCTCTATTAGATATGCTCTGTCATTTTTATTAAATTCATATTCACCATCAATATAATGCGAAGTTGCTAAAATATTTGTAAAACCTGCTTTAGCAGCTTCTTTTAGCATAATCATTGTTTCGTCTATATTATATGCTCCATCGTCGACCATCGGCAATATATGACTATGAACATCTATCATTTTACCACCTACTCCTTATATCCTTTTATACTTTCTAATATCTCTTTTGCTTTATCTGATGGTACTTCTCTTTTTGTAGCAAATTTTTTGCTTTCGATTTCTTTTTTTATCTGTTTTTCTGTATCGCTTACTCTATCATTAATATATTTATCTATATTTTTCTTTGAATTTTCAGTTCTTTTTTCAACAATTTTATTTTCTTTATCTTTAATTTCCTTTTCTAACTTTTCTGCTTTTTCTAATTTTTGAGCCTTTTCTTCTATATTTTCATATGACCTATTTACTTTTTTAGTTACCACTGGCATATTTGAAGAATTTGCATAATAATACTTATTCTCATATTTCTTTTTTGAAATCTCAACTCTATTTAATATAACTCCTGCAATATTTCCACCTACTCTTTTTATTCTTCTTACACATTCTTTTAAGTCATCAGTTTTTGTATATTTATAACTAGTTACTAAAACAGTGTTTTCCACTAGTCTTGAAATTATTGTAGAGTCTGTAACTAATAAGCATGGTGCCCCATCAAATATAACCACGTCAAAATGATTTTGTGTATCATCTACCAATTGCTCTGCTTTCCCTGACATTAAAAGTTCTGATGGATTTGGTGGAATATTTCCTGCTGGAATTAAACTTAAGCACTCCACTTCTGTTGGAATAATTATATTTTCCAATTCGATTTTCTGCCTTCTTCCAAGTTCATTTATTCCAGATAAATAATTTGAAAGCCCAGGAGAATTCTTTGTTCCAAATATTTTATGTTGTCTTGGTTTTCGCATATCTGAATCTATAAGTAATGTATTATATCCAGACTGCGCAAAAGTAGTGGCTAAATTTGCAGCTGTCCAACTTTTTCCTTCTGCTTGTACAGTACTTGTTATTAAAATTGTTTGGCACTTATCTCCTTTGCTCATAAATTGCAAATTCGTTCTTAATGCTCTAAAGACTTCAGATATAGGCGACTTTGGGTCTGTCTCTGCAATAAGTTCTCTTTTCATTATTTTTTCCTCCCTCTACCAAAATCATAAACAGGTAATTCTGCTATTACATTTAGTCCTGTTACTTTTTCTATATCTTTTGCCGATTTTACTGTATTATCCAATAAGTTTGCTATTATCGCATAAACTATTCCTAAAGCAAGACCTATTGCTGTAAACATTATTATATCTTTCTTATGATTTATATTGCTTGGACTTCCAGGTAATTTTGCATCTTCAAATGGCTGTATATTATCCATTTTATATATATCAAAAACTCTCTCAGCAAAAGCAGTTTTTAGCTCATTTGCAATTTTCATTGCAAGATTTGGGTCAGCATTTTTTACAGTTATTTCTATTATTTGGCTGTTCTTAGTTGAAGTTACAGTTATTGACTCTCTTAATGTAGCCATATTTAAATTATTTAAGCCTAAATTAGTTATCACTTTACTAAGAACTGTATCGCTTGTTGCAATTTCACTATATGTTGTTAAAAGAGAATTATTTAATGTTATTTCTCCTTGAGTAACTTTTGATCCATCTGCACCTTCTGTTTGACCTACATTTGTAGCAAGTATAACCTTAGATGTTGCTGAAAATACAGGTTTAGTAAACATATAGGTATATATAATACCTATACATATAAATATGCACATAATAATTGCTATTCCTATTTTTCTATCCCAAAATGATTTAAAAACTTCTTTTAAGTCTAATTCTTCTTCCATCATCTGCCCCTTTTTCCAAAAATATACTATATTAGTTTAACATAATAAAATTATTTTTTCAATATTTTAATAATCTGAATTTCATAAAATATACATAGTATGTTTAAATTGTCTAAAATCCCGAAATTTAATATTTTTTTAGTAACAAAAAATATTAAATAAATATGTATCTCTACATTTATCTAATATCTTTTGTCATATTTTATGTAATTTTTTATATTTTAGTCATAAAACTTTTTATACCTAATAAATGCGAATATTCCTATTCCTATTATCAATATTGCTACTGCAAAGATAGTTCCTTTGCTTCCTGTTTGTGGTAATTTTTCATCTTTTGTAGTAGATAAATCATTTACTTTTTCTATTTTATTTACACCATTTTCTTTTCCGACTTCATTTGTATTTGTAACTTCATTCTTTGCTTCATTTTGTGTTTCATTTGCAATTTCGTTTTGTGTATCATTCGTAGTTTCATTTGCTATTTCATTTTTGGGCTCGTTTGTTGTTTCATTACTTGTCTCATTTTGGATGTTATTTGTAGTTTCATTTGAAATTTCATTCTTAATTCCATTTGTAGTATCGTTTGTATTATTATTGTCATCATCTACATTTCCATCTGAGAATTTTACTGAAACAGTTAAATTCAAATTATTTACATTAATATTATCATCACTATTGTATATAGAAATTGAATTTATTTTTATTTTAGTATCTGCATTCTTTATTCCTTGCTTTATATTTAATGTTATTTTAGCAATTTCTTCATTTTCTTTACATTTTGTTGCATCTAATAATATTTTCCCATTTTGAGAATTCATATCTGCTGACCATCCATTTTTACCT
>USTA01000141.1 GCA_900557475.1 uncultured Clostridium sp.
CTATATTCTGGAAATTAAATGATTCAGCTTCTTGTTTCCATTGGATAGCCAAAGCTTGTGTCGGCACTACAATAATTGCTTTATAAAATCCATTCTCCTTATATTGCTTTCTCAAACAGTTTAAAGCCGTCACTGTTTTCCCAGATCCTGTAGCCATAGCAAATACACCATTTTTACCATTACAAAGCCATGCATTATATGCTTCTTTTTGTATTTCGCTATTTTCGTCTATTAGCCATATATGTGATGCTTTTTCATATTCTTTTATTTCTACATTATTCCCTGCATTTCTTGCCTTTTCTTCTAACACATGAACATCTGGATTTAAAATATCATATGTACCTGTAAATATTATTAAATTTCGTATTTTTGATAAGTCTCCATCTATTGGATTTACTAAATAACTGTTTTCTCCATCTTTTCCTGCATATGCTAATCCAGCAAGCTTTAACGCTTCTTTATTTAATTCTCTATCATTTTTTTGTACTTCGTCAATATTTACATTTTCCATCTTTGTATCTAACCATGGAGAAATTAATATTACTTTACTTGGCAATTCTTCATTTTGCTCAGCTGCTAATTCTGCCAATGCCAGTGCTAGTCCTCCTCCAGCAGAATCTCCCATTAATATCAGATTATCTTTCCCTACTTTTTTTACAGCTTCTTTATAAAGTGGCTCTACTATTTTAAACACTTCCTTATATGTATATTTAGGTGCTAAAGGATAGTCTATCATAACAATAGTATTTCCTGTATCATTTGAAACATTTCCAAGAAAATTCCAATGAGCTTTTGTTGCTTCGGCCATATAAGAGCCTCCATGAAAATATAATATTACTTTTTCATTTTTCTCTATATTTTTTGGAGTTATGATAAATAGTTTTCTACTATTAAAGTTTTTTTCATCAATATTTGCTGAATATTCCGCCTTATTTGGAACATAAACTTTTGCATCTTCAATGTTGAAGAAAATTATTAGTCCAATCGCTATTAATGAAATAACAATTATCATAAACATTACCATTCTTAATATCTTTTCTTTCATAATTTCACCTTATTTCACCTTCTTAGGCTATTTTAGCATACCTTCTTTTTGCTTGCAATTATATTAAGAAAATTTTAATAGAACTAAGATGATATACTCCTCATATTTTTGTATTTATTTACTTTCTTAATTTTCTTGTAAAATGCATTTTACTGCACAAAAAAACTTTCTTAATTAAACATTTAGTTTTGTAAGAAAGTTTTTATAAATCTTTTACTCTACACTCTTTAAACTGCTTATCATATCTATCTTTTTTAGTGCAAAGTATGTAATTAAATTTACAATTAGTGTAAATGCAATTGTAATTAATATTGCATATAAATAACTAAGTGGGTTTATTACTTTTGCAAATCTTAACATATCTATTTCACATGTTCCTATTATATAATAGTTTAGGAAATATCCACCTACTAATCCTAGTATAATTCCTATACAAGTTAAAATAGTACTTTCTCTTGCAATATAATCATAAACTTCTTTATCATAAAAGCCTAACACTTTTATTGTTGCAATTTCTCTTACTCTTTCACTAATGTTTACATTAGCTAAATTATATAAAACAACAAATGCCAAAAGCCCTGCTGATACAATAAGAATAATTACAACATAATTTAAAGATCCTAGCATATCATCTACTGAAACAATTGTCTGTGCATTTAATGTAACACCTGAAATTTTTCCACTTTCTAATAGTTTTTTTGCAATTTCTTCTTCCTGTTCTTTTGAAAAATCATTGTCTCGTACAAAAAGCACATTTGTACTATAATTATCTCCATATAAGCTATTATACAATTCTTTAGACATATATACATAGTGTGAAATGTAATTTTCTATTATATTTGAAATTTTTATTTCTTTTGTTTTACCTTCTATACCATCTAATTTTATTGTATCTCCTGTCTTTGCTCCTATAAGTTCTGCTAGTTTATCTGTTAACATTATTTCATCATCTTTTAATTTTACTTCATCTGTTGATTTAATATCTTTTAATTTTATTACATTTTTAAGTTCTTCCTCATTTTCTGGAACAACTATTTGAACTTCTTCCCTTTTTTTATCATTTATAACAGTTCCTGATGTCATATAAGTTTTTACAACATTATTTATTCCATCCGCTTCTTTTAGCTTGTTAAAAATCTCCTCTTTTTTGCTTTCTTCTAATGATTCTTTCATTGTAATTTGAAAATCATATGTAAATATATTTTCAAATTGATTTGGCAAAATTGCTGAAATTGAGTCTTTTATTCCAAATCCAGTTAAAATTAGTGCAGTACATCCTAAAATTCCTATAATCGTCATAAGTACTCTCTTTTTATATCTAAATATATTTCTAACTGTGACTTTATTAGAAAAATTCAAATGTTTCCATATAGGTGTTATTCTTTCTAAAAATACTCTCTTACCCATTTTAGGAGCTTTTGGTCTTAACAAATTTGCTGGCTTTTCTGATAAATCTTTTACTACTGCGTAAATTGTTGCTCCTACAATGCAAATAAAAATTAGTGTTAGTCCTAATAGCGAACTATCTGAATTTGGAGATATAACAGTAGCTGGCAATGTATACATAAGCCTATACATTTTTAAAATAATTCTAGGAAGTAACTGTATTCCTATTGCTATTCCCAATGTTCCACCAATTATAGAAGCTAAGCTAGAATACATTATATATTTAAACATTATTTGAAACTTATTGTAACCTAATGCTTTTAAAGTTCCAAGCTCCTGTCTATTTTCTTCAACCATTCTTGTCATTGATGTTAGCGAAACAAGTGTTGCTATTGCAAAAAATACTATTGGAAATACTAAACTTAAATTATCTACACTTTTTGTGTCTTGTATAAAACCTGCATACCCTGCATTTTGGTTTCTATCCAAAATATACCACTTAGGATTTTCTATCTTCCTTACTTCTTCTCTTGCATCTATTAACTTATTTTCAGCATCTCTTATTTTAGAGTCAAATTCTTCTTTTTTAGAATTTAGTTCTTCTTCCCCCTTTTTTATTTCTTCTCTAGCTTTTTTTATTTCCTGTTTGCCTTTATTTATCTCATTTTTTGTAGTTTTCTTTGATTCCTCTAGCTTTCCTTCCCCTTTTTTTATTTCTTCTTTTCCTGTTTTTATTTTGGCCTCTGCTTTTTCTATCTCTGATTTTGCACTTTGGCTTTCAGTATCTATTTTATTTATTCCGAGCACTAACTTTCTTTTTAGTTTCTTCTAATGTCTTTTTCTGTTTTTCAATTTCTTGCCTTTGAGCATTTAAAACTTTCTTTTCTTCTTCTGTAAGCTCAGGATTTTGCAAGTTATTTAGAATTTCTTTATATGCAAGTTCTACTTTTCCTATTGACTCATTTAAGGTATTTAGCTGCACTTTTAATTCTTCTTTTGTTTTACTTGCCTCCAAAAGTTTTGATTCTACTATTTCCTTTTCTTTTATTAATTTGTTTTCAT
>USTA01000142.1 GCA_900557475.1 uncultured Clostridium sp.
CATTTTTTATATGAATTTGTTTCACATCATTGACACATATACAAGGCTAATAAAATATAAAATAATACCTATTGATTTTTAACAAAAAAGGTGGTAAAATAAAAAATATATTATAAAGACTAAATATAAGACAAGATAAATAATAGAAGACTTAAAGAGAGTTAGTGGTGGTGAAATGCTAGCAGAAACTATATTATTTATTATCACTTATATATGTTGCTTAGACGAAATTATATAAAGTAGACTAAGACGTATGCTTGCGTTAAAAGTAAATGAGTTTGATTATAATTGTAAATATGCAATAATAAACAATAAATTTAGGTGGTACCACGAAGAAGACCTTTCGTCCTATAAGGAGAAGGTCTTTTGTTATTTAATAGGAAAAATCAAGTTTTTCCTATTAAATAACAGCATTGCACACAATTTTACGACTAAACAAAGGTTAAATATTTAAATTAAAATATAAAGGGAGGATAAAAAATGGAAGAAAAAAAAGATTACAGTGCAACACTAAATTTGCCAAAGACAGACTTTCCTATGAGGGGAAATTTACCAGCTAAAGAACCAGAAATATTAGAAGCGGTTTTTGAAAACGGCTTGTATGAAAAGGTTTTAAAAAAGAATGAAGGACACAAACATTTTATTTTGCATGATGGACCTCCATATGCAAATGGCGAAATTCATGCAGGTCACGCACTAAATAAAATATTAAAAGATACAATAGTAAGATATAAATCAATGAAAGGTTATTATGCACCATATGTACCAGGTTATGATACACATGGAATGCCAACAGAGAAAAAAGCTATTGAAAAATTAGGATTGGACAGAAGTAAAATTCCAGTAACTAAATTTAGAGATACATGTAAGGAATTTACAACAAAATACAAAGACATGCAAACAGAAGGGTTTAAACGTTTAGGAGTTCTTGGAGAATGGGATAATCCTTATATAACATATGACCACAAGATGGAAGCAAAACAAATAGGTGTATTTGGAGACATGTATAAAAAAGGTTACATATATAAAGGATTAAAACCAGTATATTGGTGTACTGACTGTGAAACAGCTCTTGCAGAAGCAGAAATAGAATATAAAGATGTAACTGGAAATTCTATATATGTAAAATTTCCAGTAGAAGATTCAAAAGGTTTATTTGATAAAGAAAACACTTTTGTAGTAATATGGACAACTACACCTTGGACACTTCCTGGAAATATGGGAATAACAATAGGAAAAGACTTTGAATATAGCCTACTAAAGGTAACTAAAGATGCTAAAACAGAATATTTAATAATTGCAAAAGAATTAAGTAAAAAGGTAATGGCCTTAGTAGAACCAGAAGAATATAGAGAGGTAAAAGTATTTAAAGGTGAAGAATTAGAAGGAATTTTATGTAAGCATCCATTTTTAGATAGAATGTCAAAAGTTGTATTAGGAAGTGAAACTACTGTAAATGTTGACTTAGTAGAAGGAACAGGAGCAGTACATACAGCACCTGCATATGGAAAAGAAGACTATTTGCAAGGATTAAAAGATAATCTAGGAATGACTGTTGCAGTTGATGATAAGGGACATCAAACAAAAGAAGCAGGAATCTTCGAAGGACAATATTATGCTAAATCAAATAAAACAATAACAGAATGGTTAAGAGAAAATGGATATCTTTTAAAAGAAGTACCAATAGCACACTCATATCCACATTGTTGGAGATGTAAAAAACCAATCATATTCAGAGCAACACCACAATGGTTTGCATCTGTTGATGGATTTAGAAAAGAAGCTTTAAATGCAATAAAAAATGTAAAATGGCATCCAAGTTGGGGAGAAGATAGAATCACAGAAATGGTAAAAGGCAGAAGCGACTGGTGTATTTCGAGACAACGTACATGGGGAGTTCCACTACCAATTTTCTACTGCAAAGAATGCAAAGAAGCATATGTTACAGAAGAATCTATAAATAAAATTCAAGAAATTGTAAGAGAACAAGGAACAAATGCATGGTGGGATGTAGATGCGAAAGAGTTACTTCCTAAAGGTGCAAAATGTGAAAAATGTGGTTGTGAAGAATTCACAAAAGAAACAGATATTATGGATGTATGGTTTGACTCTGGTTCAACACATCAAAGCGTATTAGTAGAAAGAGGATTAGATTATCCAGCTGATTTATATTTGGAAGGAAATGACCAATATAGAGGATGGTTCCAATCTTCACTTCTTACATCTGTTGCAGTAAAGGGAATAGCTCCATATAAAGAAGTATTATCTTGTGGATTTGTTGTAGATGGTCAAGGAAGAAAGATGTCTAAGAGCTTAGGAAATGGTGTATCTCCAATTGATGTTTCGAAAAAATATGGAGCAGATATATTAAGACTATGGGCATTGTCTTCAGACTATACAATGGATGTAAACTTATCTGACGACATTTTAAAAGGAATTTCAGATGTATATAGAAAAATAAGAAATACAGCAAGATTTATGATAGGAAACTTAAATGATTATGATCCAGAAAATCCAGTTGAATATAAAGATTTAATGGAAATAGACAAATGGGCATTAACTAGACTAAATAAGTTAATAAGAGATTGTACAAAGGACTACGATGAATATGACTTTGGAAACTGTTATCATGATATAAATCAATTCTGTGTAGTAGACATGAGTAATATCTACCTAGATATAATAAAAGATAGACTATATACATTCAAAACAAATAGTGTAGAAAGAAGAGCTGCTCAAACAACAATGTATTATATATTAGATGCATTAGTAAAAATTTTAACTCCTATGACTTCATTTACAGCAGAAGAAATATGGAAAGCAATGAAACATACTAAGAAAGAAGATGTAGAAAGTCCTATGCTTACATCATATCCAGAAGAAAATAATAAATGGGAAGATGAAGCATTAAAAGAAAAATGGGAAGAAATTATAAAGGTAAAAACTATTGCAGCTAAAGAATTAGAAACTGCCAGAGCAGAAAAAATAATAGGAAACTCTCTTGATGCTAAAGTTACAATTTTTGCAGAAGGCGAAGAATATAAATTCTTGAAGGAAAATGAAGAATTATTAAAACTTGTTCTAATTGTATCTGGAATGGAAATTTTAGAAAATAAAAGAAAAGAAGAAATAAAATTAGGTATAAAAGTAGAACATGCAGATGGAGAAAAATGCGAAAGATGCTGGATGTATGACAAAAATACACATGATGGTTTATGCCCAAAGTGTAAAGCTAATTTAGAGTAAATAAGTAGATTAAATTTTACAAATTTCACTGCAAGTAAAAATATAACAAGAAACTAAAATATTAATTATTAGGAGTTTAAAAAATATTAAAAACTATGGTATAATACGAGAAAAGAAAGAGGAAAAGTTGCATGACAAAAAATCGTGAAAGCCTTGAGGCTGTATATACATATATATATATATCGTAGGTTTTAACAAAATAGATTTATG
>USTA01000143.1 GCA_900557475.1 uncultured Clostridium sp.
CTAAAGCATGCTCTGCATCTATAAAAGCTGCTTCTCCTCCTAATTTTTGAGCTTCTGCTATCATATGAAGTGTTAATGTAGTTTTTCCAGATGACTCAGGGCCATAAACTTCTATTATTCTACCTTTTGGAATTCCTCCAATTCCAAGAGCAATATCTAATCCTAAAGCACCTGTTGGAATTGCTTCAACATTCATTGCTTTATAATCTCCTAATTTCATTACAGAGCCTTTTCCAAACTGCTTTTCAATTTGTCCTAATGCTACTTCTAGTGCTTTTTGTTTTTCTAAATTTGCTTTTTCTGTGTTCATAATTTCCTCCTACAATTAAACATTTGTTTGTCTGCAACTTATTATATATTATTTTTTTAATTTGTCAATACCTTTTGCAAACATTTTTTTGGTTTTATTTATTCTTGTTTGAACCATTCATAAAAATTGCAATATACATTATAATTATTCGGCGTAAAATTTCCACCTATATTTGCATTTAATAATAAAATATTTCTGCTTCTATATAAGCCAACATATACTGCGTCATCATTTGCTTGTTTTTGTGCATCTTTATATGTATCCAATGATTTTATTTTGTTTTTTACTTCTTGATTATTATAATTTGCTATATTCATATCACCATAAAAATATTTTAAGTCTGGATTCATTGAATTTGTTATTCCTGTTAATATCATTTGATAATTTCTCTCATTCAAGTATTGTTGATATTTGTTATCATCTATTTCATATATGTTTACAACAATTCCTATCTCTCCAAGTTGTTTCTTTATATTTTGTGCTACATTTTTTCTTACATCATTATCTTTATTAACAGCTAAAGAAAGTGTAAGTCTTCTTACATATCCATCTATGCTTTTCTGCCATTTGTTATTTTTATATATCCATCCACCTTCTTCTAAAACCTTCTTTGCTTTTGCTTGGTCAAATAAAAGTTCTCCTTCTGATGAATATAAATAACTTCCATAATCTAATGGGGAAGTTGCTACATAGTAATTATTTGAAAGTACTGAGCTCACAAGTTCATTTCTATCTATTCCATAATTTATAGCCTGTCTTACTGCTTTATCTTTAAGTATTATATCTTCACAATTAAGGCTTAAAAAGTCATAATTTCTTCCTTTGAATTCTTTTTTATTATATCCCATAGTCCCTACATATTCTGTATAGTTTTCTTTTGATGTATTTACTATATCTACATTTCCTAGTTTAAAACTATTATAAACTTCTCCCATTGTTGCATACTTTTTTATAGTAATCGATTTGGCTTTTGGTGTTTTTTCTTTTATGTTTCTCCATTTATCATTTCTAGTGAGCAAAATTGTATTTTCATCTATGCTTGCTATTTTATACATTCCTGTTCCAATTGGAATTTTATTAGTAGTTTCAAAATTTTCATTTGCATAATATACACTAGAGATTATTGGAAATGTTAAATTGTATTCAAAATTTGCCACTGGCTCTTTTAATGTTATATTTATAGTTTCTGCATCTGGAATATCTACATTTGAAATTTGTACTACATTTGCAGAATATACACTGTTTCTTTCCTTTAGCTTATTTATTGTAAATTCAACATCTCTTGCAATTAAATTACTTCCATCTTGCCATTTTATATTAGTATCTATTTTTATTTCATAGTTAGTATCTGATTTTTTTGTTACGGATTTTGCTAAACATAATTCTGTTCTATAATCTGGTGTAAGATTTATTAGCGGTTCAAATATTATCTTACTAAGATTTATAACTTCTTTATTATTCGTAAGTAATGGGTTCATTGTGTCATATGCACACATTCCAATTGTAAGATTGTCCAAAACTTTTGCTGAGGTTTCTTGGACAGAATTTGTTTCTTCTTCCTGTTCTTCACTTACTTTTTTTTGTTTATATAATATAAAAACAGTTCCGATGATTAAACCAATTACAAAAACTATAAAAATATATTTAAATATGTTATTGCTTTTCATTTATTTGTTCCTCACTTATTTTTGTATACTTATAATATATTAAATTTCTGTTTTTTTCAAGGGATATTAAGAACAAAAGCGGGCTTTTTTTAATTTTTTTATTATTTTAAATTTATATCACCCGCGTCTTTGTTCGGGTGCCAATTTTACAAATGTAAAATTGTGTGCAATGATTTTATTTAATAGGAAAACTTGATTTTTCTTTTGAAAATAAAATTTTATTTTTACTTTGAGCTTGCAAAACTAAAAAGTTTCATAGTGTTTCCTATTAAATAAAAAAATGGCATGAAATATATATTATCCCATGCCCCCCTCATTTTATATAATTAATAGTCTATCTTGACTCTATTATCAATCTAATTCCTGTTCTATCTTCTCCTTCAACCTCAACTTCTGCAAATGCTGGTATGCAAACTAAGTCTACTCCTGTTGGTGCTACAAAACCTCTAGCTATTGCTACTGCCTTAACTGCTTGATTTAATGCTCCTGCTCCAATTGCTTGCATTTCTGCCTTTCTTGTTTCTTTTACCATTCCTGCAATAGCTCCTGCTACTGAATTTGGATTTGATTTTGATGAAATTTTTAAAACTTCCATTTTTTCCTCCCTTAATTTAATTTTTGTTTGTTTTGTAATTACATATATATTTATATACCAAATTAAGGAATTTGTCTAGTAGTTTTTGGTAAATAATTCTATTTTTTGTCGACTTTTTTTGACATATTATTCCACTTATATGTTTATTCTATACAATCTCTTTGTTTTTCCACTTTCTTCATCAATATCGAAAATAATTCCATTTAACATACACTCACCTTCTGCTAACTTATATCTTTCTGGTAGTGATGTGACAAATCTTTTTAATGCCACTTCTTTATCCATTCCTATAACAGCATTAGAAGGACCTGTCATTCCAACATCTGTAATATATCCTGTTCCATTTGTTAAGATTTTTTCATCTGCTGTTTGCACATGAGTATGTGTTCCAAACATTGCTGACATCCTACCGTCTACATAATATCCCATTGCAATTTTCTCTGCAGTTGCTTCTGCATGAAAGTCAAGTATTTTTATTTTAGCATCAACTTTAGAAAGTATATTATCAATACATGTAAATGGGTTTTCTGAAAGAACTCCTATATCAGTTCTTCCTATTAAATTTATTACAGCTACTTTTTTGTTATCTTTTTCAATTATAGTATATCCTCTCCCAGGAACTCCTTTTGAGTAGTTTGCTGGTCTTATAAGTCTTGGGTCATTTATAAATGAAAAAATGTCTTTTTTACCCCAAGTATGATTTCCCATTGTAAAGACATCTATATCTAACTTTTTTAATTCATTAAAAATTTTTGTAGTTAAACCCATTCCTCCTGCTGCATTTTCAGCATTAACAATTGTAAAATCTATACTCTCTGCTTCT
>USTA01000144.1 GCA_900557475.1 uncultured Clostridium sp.
CAAACTGTTAATAAACTCTAATAGCCTTAAGCCATTAGTTAGAGAAGATATAAATGAATTTATTGCTATTAATAATAGAATAAAAGAACTATCAGAAAAAGGAAAGAAGAAAATATATTTAAATTCTTCTTCAAGAGTCTTAAATCAGTCAATGGTAGCAAGTTATGACAAAACAGTAGGAATTAGTTTTGAGTCAAAAAAATACTTGTTACAAATATCGAATGTGGATAAAAGAGATGGTGTACCGAAAAATTTGAAAAATGCGGATATAGTAATTGTAACATCACCAGATCAAATTCATTTGAAGGCAGAAGAACAAGAAATAATTACTTATATAAATGAAATATTTTTAAAAGATAAAGAAGAAAATATATTAGCTAAAAAATATGATTTTAAAGAAGAATTAAAAATAGATGATGTCAAATTATACGTATTTGAGAAAAACGAAAAGATATCAGAAGATGACTACGAAAAATTTAAAGAGGAAGCAGAAGAATATATTTTTAATTAAAATATGAAAGAATTAAAGAGATTCAATAAGTTCAATTTACTATTGAAAAAACAGTACAAAAGATATATAATACCTAAAAAAGGGGGAAAAGAAATGAAAAAGAAGATAATTTTAAGTATTATTTTAGCAGTAGCAATATTGTGTTTGTGGAGCACTATATCAAATGGACAAACTTATGAAACAGATACATTTAGCACAGATTTACCAAATGAATTTGTAGTGGTAGAAAAAAAACAATATAGTATGACTGCTGTGAATAATTCAAATACTTTAGCAGTAGTAATGGAAAGCACTATGAAGGGAGAATACGAAAATAATAAAGTAGTAATAACAAATGAATATTTAAATGCGATGGTAAAATATTTTGAACAATTATATGGTGCGGATTTTGCACTTATTTCTAGTAATTTAATAACAGACAAAACATTTCAGGGAGTAGAAATAAAATTTAAAAACAAAGAAAATGGAGTAGACTTTTATGTAGAAATTCTTTATTACATAACGGATAATTATTTTTATAGTGTAACATTTGGCTCATACGATAAATGGGAACTAGAAAGTAATAGCAAGAAAAAAATACAAAATTCATTTAAGGTAAAAGATACAGTTAAGTTTTATAATGGAATACCTTTTACAGATGTAAAAAAGAGTTCATGGTATTACAATTCAGTAAAGCATGTTTATGATAATGGAATAATATATGGTTCAAATGACTACACGTTTAATCCAAATGCAAATTTAACAAGAGGCAATTTAGTAACAATACTTTGGAGAATGGAAGGAAGTAAAATAGTTTCAGGAAATCAAAAATTTGAAGATGTAAAACCAGGTTCATACTATTATGAAGCAGTAAAATGGGCTGAAAAAAATAATATTGTAAATGGATATAGTGAAACAAAATTTGGTCCAAACAATAATATAACAAGGGAACAGTTAGCTACAATATTTATGAACTATGCAAGATTTAAGAAAAAAGATACAAGTGCTAATGCAAATCTAAATAAATATAAAGACAATAATAAAATTTCAAGTTATGCAAGAGAATCTGTATCATGGGCGGTAGCTAAAAAAATAATAAGTGGAAAAGAAAATTATACAAAAATCGATCCACATGGAAAGGCAACAAGAGCAGAAGCAGCTGCAATGATAGAAAACTATTCTAATTATGTAGGAAGATAAAAAAATATAATAAAGGGGTATGAGAATAATCATGCCTCTTTTAATATATGAAAATATTTCATAGGGAGTTTTACAAAGCTTTAATGAACAAAAAAGAAAAAATTTGACAAAAAAATGTAGAATAATAGACCAGATAGTGGTATAATCAAAAAATGAAAGGAATTTAAAATGAAAAGAATAATATCTTTAGTAATAGTTATACTACTAGTAGGAATATGTATTATGCCAAAAACATATGCTGCTAAAACTTATAATCAAATATTTGTACCAGCAACTGAAATTAGAAAAAATGGTATTAATAATTTTCCTGAAAGTTATAAAATTTTACTTCAAAAATTAGTAAACAAAACAGGACATAAAAATTGGAAGTTTGTTCCTTTATATACAGATATTGACTGGAATGAGTTAGTTTCAAAGGAAAATACTCATTTAAAAAATACAATCATAAAAAATGGAGAATACCCAGATTCATGGTATTGTAATTGCAATATGGAAGGAGATACTGGTTATTATTGTGCCTCAAAAGATATAATTTCATACTACTTAGACCCAAGAAATTTTTTAACAGAAATAACAATATTTCAATTTTTAGACTTATCAAATGACAAAAATATGTCAGTATCAAAAATAGAAAATCTAGTAGATGGAACATTCCTAGATGGTGAAGCAAATGGAATAAGATATGCAAAAATGATATACGATGCAGCTAATGAATCTGGGGAGAGTGCATATAGTTTGGTAATAAAGATTTTTCAAGAGCTTGGTAAAAAAGCTGAAGGGGACCTTCCTTATGTTGTAAGTGGAAGAGATGAAAAATATCCAAATGTATATAACTTTTATAATTATGGTGCAAAAGATGGAGATAATAATATAGAGTTAGCATTGGAATATGCATATAATGCAGGATGGACAAGCCCATATAAAGCGATTGTAGAAGGAGCAAAATTACTTTCTAGTTCATATTTGAAGCAGGGACAAAACACAAAATATACATATAAATTTGATGTTATAGGAAAAAATATATCTGATCTGTATTCACATCAATATATGACAAATGTTCAAGATCCAAATAATCAATCAAACATGTTATATGAAGCTTATATGCAAAATGGATATTTAAATGGAGAATTAACGTTTATAATACCAATTTACAAAAATATGCCTGAATATGTGAAACTTCCAAGTGTGCAAACAGAAAATTTATATTATGTAAGTTCAAATTATACATCAGTATTTTTAAGAAATGGGCCAGGAGGAAGCGGCAGCGGTTATATAAATATTGCAGCGGTTCCGAAAGATAGTTTAGTAACAATGATAAAACCTGGAATAAACGGTTGGGCACAAGTTCAATATGGAGACCTTATAGGATATATGTCAGAATCGTTTTTAACAAAAGTAAATACAAAAAAAGATACATATAAAATTCCAAGCATAAGTGAATTACCATTTGTCGATATTGATGCAGATGCATGGTATTATAATTCTGTAAAATATGTCTATAAGAATAATATAATTTATGGAATATCTGATGATAAATTTTCACCAAATACTAATTTAACAAGAGGAAACTTAGTGACAATACTTTGGCGAATGGAAGGAAGTAAAACTGTTATAGGAGAACTAAAGTTTAATGATGTAAAACCAGGAGTATATTATTATGAAGCAGTAAAATGGGCTGAAAAAAATAATATTATA
>USTA01000145.1 GCA_900557475.1 uncultured Clostridium sp.
GATTATTAATTAGCTTTGCCTGAATAAAATCTACTGTTGCCACCTTGCTATAATTTTTTGCCATTTTCCCAATACAAAATGTAATGGAATCACCCTGTACTTTGCAGATTTCAATTTTTTCGCCACCTTGTTTTTCTATATTCATAACATAAATACTATACCAGGTACCAAGATAGTTTGAATATTCTTCTGGGTTATCTTTGGTTGCAGAACTGTTTGTTGTATTAGTTTCATCTGCTTTTGTGGTGTTGTTTTTTTCTTTATTTGTTTGCGTGCTGTTTATTTTTGTACTATTTGCTATGTTGTTTATTTTTGCAGCGTTGTCTTTAAAAATTATAAATTTTAATGTAAGTAATGCGGCTACAGCAACTATTACCAATACAATTATTGTAAGTATTACTGCAAATAAACGCTTTCTTTTTCTGTCACTTTTTGCAATATGAACTGTTCCCTTTTCCTGTATTAATTTTGTCATACAATAGGGGCAAAATCTTGCCTCAACGGGAAGGTCCTTTTTGCAATTTGGACATTGTTTTAATTCCATAATTTCTCCAATTTCCAATACTACTATTGGATATTCATATAATTTTAAATTTGCTTTTTATGAATGTGTCTTTTTAACTATACCTATATATGAAAGCAAAGTCGGATTCACTTACTTTCCTATGTATAAGTCAAGTTGAATCATCTAATTTTCTATATATGAAAGTGGATTGCTTCCTGCTACATTCCACATAGCCTGACTATTTTGACCTGCAATCGATATGTTAACCTGAAGGGTTTTATTTTTGTTTATGTAAAGCATGCCTGTTCCACGGTTTTCCCATCCGTCATCATCAAAGCTAAACTCTGCCCTGCCTTTTTCATCAAATGTAGCATTTGACACTTTCACTCTTGCTATGCGATTGCTTGGTGCTGCTGAAATACTCAAATATTCAAAAGAAACCTTTCTTCCTTTTATTGATATGATATTCAAAATATTTCCACCATCGGCATATACAGAATCCTCACTTTGATTGTCGCTTGTATGCTTTCCAACTTTTATTGAAGACACATCAACTTTCTGTTCTTTTGTGGTCTGGGCTAATGTAGTTTCTTCTGTTGTTGTTTCCTGATTCTTTGTCTCAATGGTCGTAGTTTTCGAAACGTCATCGTTATATCTTATTTTTTTACCATTATTAAATCCCACAATATAACCAACTACGGCAGCAAGCAAAACTGCTGCTATAACAGCCATAATAATCAATATTGTGATAAGTACCTTGTTACTTTTGTTGTGGTTCATACTTTTCCTCCTTTGTGTCTCTTTTTATTATTTCTGTTTTACTTTGATTTCCGATCCGACAATTCTTTTTTATTATAACATTCATTTTGGGTGGAATGAAGTGGTAAGAAAAAAAATATGGTTTTAAGCTATAAAACAAATTTCCCTCCCTGCGGACTATTCCACAAAGAGGGTGTACCAATTTTGTTGATTAATTTAAATGCAAAACTACTGAATCACAAGCTGAACTGTAACCACGTGGAGTTTCATTATATGTACAATTTACGTAAAAACGAATTGTCTTTGAGTCTACCACTTCTATAGTTCCATTTCCTTTTTCATCTATGTTGTCATATGTAAATGAACCTTTTCCTCCCGACAGACTTACATTCTCCTGACTAAATCCGGCAACATAATCAGAATCATATGTCATTTGATAATCAAATGAGATTTTGTTGACTTCAGCTGATTTTACAACTAATGAAATGCTTCCACTTGCATATTCACCAACTGTAGCCACCTTGCTTTCCTGCTCTTTTTTCTTACCCAGTTCCTTATTTAGTTTACTAACCTTATCTTTTAACTGCTTGATTTCTTTATTTTTTCCTGCAAGTTTACTTTTATAATTTTTAATTTCATCACTACTGCTTTCGTTTTTACTGTTAAGTTGCTTTAACTCACTTTCTTTTTCAGCAACAGTATTTTTGTAACTTTCAACCTGCTTTTTCGAATCAGAATATTTCTGATTGGCAGTTTCAAGTTTGTTATTTGTATTGACTATTATAATTCCTGAAGTAATAATTAATGCAATAATTATTACAGTGGAAATTATTATAGGAAGTTTATTTTTTATCATGTTGTTTTCTCCTCGTTTTATTCTGTATAATATCCTTTTAAATCATTGATATAGCCTATTGCCTCATTCATTAAATTTTTCATTTCTTCTGTCATATCGACAAATACGCCATCCGGATAAACTATCATTGATATACTAACCTTTTCGTCCCCATTCACAGCACTACACAATGAATCATAACTCCTATTTGCATAGCTTGTTATATCTGGCTGCCATATAGGAATGTCCATATAATGTATTTCCCCATCTTTCATTTCCTTATTATTTTCATATACATCGCCATAATATGCACTGGAGTTATTACCACTTATGCAAACACGGCTCACTCCTTCATTATATTCATCAAATACAACATTTTTGTTGTCAAGTAATACTAAATCCACAGTTGCATTTTTTTTCCCATCCTTAGACACTGATGCAAGCATAATATAATACTCTAATCCTTTTTGATTTAAACTATACTTTTTTGTTTCTAGTACTACTGTATTTTCATCAGCCTGTCTTAAACCCCATTTACCATTACTTTTACTGGAAATTTCCTGCCATTTATTTTTTATTTTTTCCTGATACTCTTCTACTGTCAAATCTTTTTTACTCATCAATTCATTTGCTTCACTCATTAATTCTTTATTTTTTTCTTGATACCCTTTATATATATCTTTGTCATAGTCCACACCATCCATCAATTCATTTAATTCAATTTTTTTACACTTTCCATTTAATTTTTTATCAACATACTCTTCTGATGAAGCATGATATTGTATATTTTCATCTGATATTTCTACTAAAATTCCTGCTACAAACAATTTATCCCAACCATTATCAAAATCATCCTTATTTGTTGCCAATTTTTTTGTTGTTTCATACAATTTTTTTAATTCATTTGTTTGATCTATTCCTGTAAAAGCTGCAATTGTTATAGCCAAATCATTTGCAAAATTATCATCATCACTTATATATGATATAAAATCTCCTTCTTTTGATATTTCTATTTTATATAATCTTTCATTATTTATAGAATAATTGAACAAAGTGCTTGTATCATTGTCTTGTTCCTTATTCCAGCTAGATAAATCTGGAAAATAATCTTCACTAGTTGCCATTACTTTTTTATTCATTGCATTGTAATTATTAATAAAATCAACATATGTCATTTTAAATTTTGAATCTGTATATTTATTTTCGCTTTTTGTTGAAAAAAACTCTTCTTTTGTCTCTTTCTTATTTGTTTTATTATTTCCACATGCTGA
>USTA01000146.1 GCA_900557475.1 uncultured Clostridium sp.
ATCTATTGTAACATAGTATTTTATATTAAGTCCTGTCAAATCATTTACCGCATCTAATGTTTTTTGTGGACTAATTTGATATTTTGAGTTTATTTGATCTGAAGCAGTTGCTGCTTTTTTATTCTTTCCTACAAAGCTATCTCTTGGTATTGATAAAAGTGCAGCATTTCCTGTATTTGGACTATATTTTGCGACTATTATTGTATCTGTCATATTTTGACTTTTACCCATTAGCAAGCAATAAAAGTCTGGCATATTCTTTGCTTTTTCTGGGTCAGTACCTATTAATGTTGTTACTATACCAGTAAGGCCTCCTCCGTTCTTATATACTTTATATGCAAATATTCCGCCTACAATTAATGCTATTAAAAGTATTATAAGAAATATTTTTAGAACTATATGTGATTTTTTCTTTTTATTAACTTTTGTTTCCTTAACCTTTTTACTCATATTAATTATATCCTTTCTCGCTTAGCTTTAAAGGTATGTTTTAAACTTTATACAGTATAGCAAAAATTCATTCAAATATCAAGATATATTTTCTTAAGATTTTTCTAGTAATTGCTAAAGTTTATTTATAAATAAACTTTAGTACTGCATTATTATTATACATCGCTGAACCAATATTAGACTCTTGTATAAGTTCTATTATGTTTGTCTCGGCAATCATTGGTGAAATTATTGAAATAACAGCAAATATTGCATATACAATTATTGCTCCTTCTACTGCTCCACATATTCCTCCACCAAGCTTATTTATTTGTTTAAGCCCTGGTATCTTATCAATTAATTTTGATACTATTTTGATTAATACTAAAACTAACCTTACAATTATAAATATTCCTACAAAAGCAATTACCATAATTATTCCGCTTGTAAGTTCATTTGCAATAGTATTTATTGCTTCATCTTTTGCACCAGTAGCATTTTCAGTTATTCCATTTATATAGTCCACAACTGGTTTTGGTAAATTCGCATTTTCTTGTACTTTAAAATCCGCATCATTTAAAGGTATGTTTTCTACAATTGCATTTTTTATTGTTTCATCAAAATTCGTATTTTTAATTATAAAATTACTTATTGGCTTACAAAGCATAATTGCTAACACTAATGCAATTATTACTGCTAATACATCTATTAAACATGAAATCAGACCTTTTTTTACTCCCAAAAATATGGCTCCTGCCATAACTGCTATAATTATAATATCAATTACCATTTTTCTCTCCTTTTCATTTGGCTTATTCACATTTTATAAAGAGTTTGTGTAAAACTTATATTGTTATTAGTTCCACTCTGTCTTTATAAACTATACCTATTATTTTTTCCCCTATAACTACATCTTTAAAGCTCTGCTTTGATGAAAATGATTTTATTAACCATCCATTATGATTTACAAATTCTATATCATTTCCCATATTTATTCCTATTATGTTATTGCTACAATATAGACTTTTAGGCATAGAATTTAATATATATGAACTCTCTTTTTTGTTATCTACATCCATAATCTTTAGTTCATATTCACTTGTAAGTATTCCTGCTTGATTTTCTACAAGGTTACATATATATCCTAAAACATTTATATCTACAAACAATGAATTATTATTTATTTCAAGAAGTTTAGTACTATTCCCATCATTTAACATATATACTGAATTATCATATTGGCAAATCAATTTTTCTTTATTGTATTTTAATTTTACAATTATACTATTACTTTCAGGTTTATAAGTATTTATAATTGCTTCTGCAGGTGAGTTTTTTGCTTTTTCTACTGAAATTGTTTTTACAACTGAATCAATTATTGTTCCAGATGTATTTATTTCTGCAAAGCTTAAATTTTGGCTATTTTCTGAAATTGCTATATCTACTGCTATTGTAGATGACAAATATGTTTTAAATTCTTCATTTCCTGTTATTCCATACATTACAATTACTGACTTATATGTTGTTCCTGTAAGTACTACTCCCACTGCTCCATTTTTGTTAACTACCGCTTCTGAAACATTTCCATCCATAGTTTTTTGCCATTGAAGGCTTGTATTATATATTAAATATACATTCTTTCCTCCTTTGTCGGCAACTAGTAAATAGTTTCCGCTTGATTCAAAAATTGGTGTAGTTATAGATACATTTATAGAAGTTTCTTTTTTGCCTACTTGATTATAAAAACTAAGTACATTATTTTCTAAAATTACTATGTGATTGTCATATGCATATATTGATGAATTTTCATTTTCTAAGTCAATAGTGTCTAGTCTTTCCTCTATTACGTTTTTTCTAAATATATACATATCCATCCAGTTTCTTACATTTATATTTGCAATGTATAAAGATGTTATAACAATCGCTATTATAATTAATATTCCTAATGATATTACTAATGCTAATTTCTTCTTTGAAATTTTTTTATCTTTGAAGTTTACTCTTACTTTATTATCCATAGTTTTTCCTCATATATTTTTTATTATTTTATACTAGTTTTTTATTTTTTGCAAGTAAAACAAATGAGGCATTTCCAAATTTTTATACTTTCTTTTATTCTTTCTAGAGTAAGAATAGCACTATATTTTTTAAATATAGTGCTACTTTATTCTATTTTCTTCTTTTTCTTACAATAGCAACAATAATTCCAGTTATTATTATTATTACTGGTATAGTAAATATTGTCCATAATACTATTCTATTTTGGCTCTCTGTTGCTGTATATGCTACTTGACCTGTATTTTTTCTAATTCTAATCGTATCTTCTCTATTAGATAAATATGCAATTGTATTTAATACAATATCTTTATTGTTTCTTAGTGCTAACGGAATTGTAACTGTTCCTGAAAAGTTTACTTGATAGTTTGTCGCAAACAATCCATTTGAGTATGCTACAAGTGTAGAGCTTTTTTCTTCTGATATCTTTTTAGTTAATATTTCACCTAAAACAAATGGACCATTTTCATCTGTATCTAATCTTTTTGTAATATCTGAATTTATATCTTCTCTATAAAAAGATTTATCACTTGATTTTAGGAATGCACTTGCTGTAACTCCTAATTTTTCTAATTCTTCATCTGAAACTGTTTCTATTTTTCCTGAGTCCATAAGTATAATTGAACCATCTGTATATATGTCTTTTACAATACTATTATATGTCATGTTTGGAATAATTAAATCTGGACTATTTGCTACCATGTGTGACGTTTCTTCTTCACAAACTACACCTTTTGAAAATTTGATTCCATATAATGAAAGTACTTTATTAACATTTGGGAATTGCCCTATTTCTTTATTTTCTTGATTAAATGCATATGGGTCTTGCATCCATAATATGTCTCCACCATTATTTATA
>USTA01000147.1 GCA_900557475.1 uncultured Clostridium sp.
GAAGAATTGTATATCAAGAGTTAACAAAAATAACGAAGTCAATAGAAGATGGGGACTTTTTTTCAAACAAAGAGTTTAACATAGCAATAGAAAATTGCAAGAAATATAATTCAAAATTGCATATAATGGGATTAGTTTCTGATGGAGGAGTACACAGCCATGAAAGACATCTATATGCATTATTAGAGCTTGCAAAAAGAAAAGACTTTGAAAATGTCTATGTTCATTGTTTTATGGATGGAAGAGATACGGCACCTGCCTCAGGAGAGGGGTACATTGTAAAATTAGAAGAGAAGATGAAGGAAAAAGGTGTTGGAAAAATAGCAACTTTATCTGGAAGATTTTACAGTATGGATAGAGATAAGAGATGGCAAAGAATTGAAAAAGCATATAATGCCATCGTAAATGGTGAAGGAGTAAAGGCAACTTCAGCAGTTCAGGCAATAGAAGCTTCATATCAAACAGAGACATTTGATGAATTTATAGAGCCAATAGTAATTTGTAATGGAGAAACTCCAATTGCAAAAGTAGAACCACATGATTCAGTAATTTTCTTTAATTATAGACCAGATAGAGCAAGAGAAATTACAAGAACTTTTGTGGATAAAGAATTTAAAGAATTTGAAACTAGAAAAGATTTAGACTTATGTGTAGTTTGTATGACTCCATATGATGATACATTAGAAAATGTAGAAATTGCATTCAAAAAAGAACCACTAAAAAATACTTTTGGAGAATATATAAGCAAAAATGGTTTAACACAACTTCGTATAGCAGAAACTGAAAAATATGCACATGTTACATTTTTCTTTAATGGTGGAGAAGAAAAACAGTACAAAGGAGAAGATAGAATATTAGTTCCATCTCCTAAAGTAGAAACATATGATTTAAAACCAGAGATGAGTGCACATGAAGTAACAACTAAAGTAGTAGATGCAATTAATTCTAAAAAATATGATAGCATAATATTAAACTTTGCAAATCCAGATATGGTAGGACATACTGGAAACTTAGATGCAGCAATAAAAGCAGTAGAGACAATAGATGAATGTGTGGGCAAAGTAATAGAAGCTATAAATGAAGTAGAAGGAGTAGCCTTAATTACCGCAGATCATGGAAACTGTGAGCAAATGATAGACTACAAAACAGGGGAACCATTTACTTCTCATACAACAAATCCAGTACCATTAGTATTAGTTGGTATGGATGATGTAAAATTGAAAGATGGTAAATTAGCAGATTTAGCACCAACAATGCTAGATATAATGAATTTAGCAAAACCAGAAGAAATGACAGGAGAAAGTTTAATTGTAAAATAAGCGAGGTGAATATTTTGCCAAAGCAAGAAGTTGAAAAAATATATAAAGAAATTCAAGTAGCACTATTTAGACTAATACCAGAAAAATGGGAAAAATTATATTTATATGCATCAGTTCTTGGGGGAAGAGGAGAAATGTTTTTTTACTATTTCCCCAAAAAAACTATATTAAAGCCAAAACCAATAAACTGTTATGAAGTAGCACAAAAATTCGGAATAAATGAAGAACAATATAGTATTGAGTTAAGTAAATTATATGAAAAAATACGAAGATTAAATGAATTAGCTATAAACAAATGGACCAATGTTACAATAAGTATAGAAAATTGTTTGTTTTCAATAGAATATAATTTTGAAGATATATTACATTCTGTTTATACAGATGAACAAAGGCATGTATATTGGGAATACAAATATTTAAAAACACCAATAGAAAGCTTAAGCAAGAGTAATCAAAATTTTATTAGATACTATTCAAAAGAACCAATGCCTAAAACTTATCTTTATACAGAAGGAATATACATAAATAATAAATTAGATATGAAAAAAGAAAATAAGTTAGTGCAAACTGAATTACAAGAAGAACAAATAATGGCGAGTAAAGAAAAGCCAAAAATAAGAAACCAAATTTTAAATTTTTAAAATAATATTTTTTTATAAAGATATTATGAGGGGATATTTTATGAAACAATTAAAAAGAATAACAATTTCTATTTTAGTATTTTTCATTTTTTTATCTACAATTTCTATAATAAAAGCAGATACTGACCAGTATCAATACTTAAATAATTTAGATTTTAATGTAAAAATAAATTCAGATGGTTCTATGGATGTTATAGAAACTTGGGATTTAAATTTAGAATATACAAATACACTTTTTAAGACATTTAAAATTGATAAAACAAAATTCAATAGCATAAAAGATTTAAAAGTAAGTGTTATAAGTAAAGAAGGGAAAGAAGAACCATTTATTGACGCAAATCAGTATTATTACCATGTTCCAACAGGAGAATATTATTTTTTAAACAGAGGAAATGAATATGAAGTTGCCTGGGGAACAGGTTATGAATATAGTAAAGGAAATGTAAAATATAAAATAAGTTATCATGTAATAGATGCTATAACAAAGTATAATGACATTGCAGAGCTATACTGGCAGTTTGTTGGAAGTGACTTTGAAATTGAAGCTAAAAGAATAACAGGACAGATTAAGTTACCAGAAGCGGCAGAGTCAAAAGAAGAAGTAAAAATATGGGGACATACTCCAGACTTAAATGGAACTATAAATTTTGTAAATAATGAAACCATTAGATTTGAAGTAAATAACAACAAAAAAAGAAAAATGGTAGAAGTAAGAATTGCAATGCCAACAGACATGATATTATTATCTGGCAGAGAATATAATAAAGATAAGTTAAATTCAATAATAGAAGAAGAATCAAAATGGGCAAATGAGGCAAACTCAAAAAGAATCGGAAAAATCGTATTAGTAGCACTAATCTGCATAGGTGTATTTGGTGTATTTATATATTTCTTTATAAGAAATATAAAGATAATAAGAACAAGAAAACCATTAAAACCAACAGTTCACTATGATTATTTTAGAGAGTTACCTAGAAAAGATGCAACACCTTTAGAAGCATTATATTTAAGGTATGAAATGTTTTCAGACATTCATCCTAACTTTTTTGGAAAAATATTTTCTGCTACAATATTAAATTTAGTTTTAAAAAAGGCAGTTTCAATAGAAAAGATAACAAACGAAAAAGGCAAAGAAGATCAGAAAATAGAAATTTTAGTAGAGGATATAGAGAGTATAACAACTAAAAAAGATGAAATTCTTATTTTTAATTTTATAAAAGATGCTTGTGAAAAAAGTGAAGATAATGCATCAAAACAAATAACTATGAGCAAACTTAAAAAATATATTAACAATAATAGTACAAAAGTAATTTCTTTAAAAAGAAAATTGGATATATATATAAAACAATTTTTGAA
>USTA01000148.1 GCA_900557475.1 uncultured Clostridium sp.
GATACTTTCAATCTTTTTGTATATTACTATAAAGATAAAGTAAATACAAAATTAACAATAGACCAATTTATAAATTTTGTAAGCAAAGATGTTTTAACAAATAAAGAATACTCTAGTAGTATTTCAAAAGAAGCGGTATCTAGTATTAACACTGTTAAAAAGTATTTGAATAAGGATGCAATAAATAAGAGCATGGATAGCAAAGAAATGGCAACTTTCTTTGGAATTGATGAAGCAAAGGTAAATAGTTTATATCTATATTATCAATTAATAAATGAAACAAACACTAAGATGTCATTAAATGAGTTTTCAAATTTTGTATTAACCAAAATTGTACCTGATAAAAATTATAGTAGTATGTTTGATGAAAAAACAATTCAAAGTTTAAAACTATTAAATAAAATGAGTGACTCTAATAAAATTAAACAAAATATGAATACAGAAGAGGTTGCAAAGTTTTTTGGAATTGATGAAACATTAGTTAAGAAAGTTTTAATTTTAAAATATGGATTGAATGACTTTATAACTGGTAATACTTCAAAGTGGACTATTTCACCTTATGATTTTACAGCACTTATAATAAACAACGTTTCTAATAATGAAGAATTAGGAAATATGATTGATTCAAAAACATTAGAAACTTTAAAAACAGTATATGGAATAATGGAAAGTAGTAATAAGAATATTAAATATTCATATGGAGAGATATCAAAGTTTATAAAAGCAGATTCAAAATTAACTAAAAAAATATATACTCTATATGATTCAAAAATGCAAACACTTAAGCTAACTCCAATTACATTTTCTGATTTTATATTAGCAAATAAAGATGATGAAACTTTAAGTAAGAATATAGATAAAAAAACAGTTAGCAACTTAAAATTAGTAAATACAATTATGAAAGATGTAAAAGCTAGTAAGTTGTATTCATCTAGTGAAATAGCTACTTTATTATCATTAAATAAAGAAGATATAAAGCTTTTATATTCATTATATTCTGCAAAATATATAAATACAAATATGAGTGCCTCATTAAGAGAATTTACAGATTTTGTGCTAAGAGATGTTGTAACTAATGAAAAATATAAAAGTAAATTTACAAATGAACAAATATCTAAGCTAAATACAATAAAAGGAATAATGAATTCTGTAATAAATAATGTAAAATATACTCCAGATGAGATTTTTGCAATTATCTCAAAATTAACAGATAGCATAGATGGAAATACTGTGGAACTTTTATATATTTATTATGGAAGTGAAAATTATTATAAAGATGAATGGACTCTTACTCTTGAAACATTTATAAACTATGTAAATGATACTATATTACCAGATGAGAGATTTACTGACTTTATAGATGATGATATGAGAAAAGAAATTTCAGATGCTAAAACTGATATTAAAGAAAATAAAGAAAAGCTGGTAGGAGATAAGTATTCTAGAGTAATTCTTAATACAACTCTAGACTTAGAATCAGATGAAACATATGAATTTTTACAAAATATATATGATAAATTAAATGGATGTGAGTTTTATATAATTGGCGATTCACCTATGTCATATGAAATGAGTAAAACATTCGAAAATGAGTTCAACTTTATCTCTATAATTACAATGTTAGCAATATTTGTAGTAGTTGCATTTACATTTAAGTCAATAGGAATTCCTATAATTCTTGTACTTCTTATTCAAAGTGCAGTATATATGACAATGGGAATACTAGGAATATTAGGCGAAAGCGTATATTTTATTGCTGTATTAATTGTTCAAAGTATTTTAATGGGAGCAACCATAGACTATGCAATTGTATATACAACATACTATTTAGAGTCAAGAGAAAATAATTTAGATGTAAAAGAGTCAATAATAAATGCATATAATAAATCAATATGCACAATATTAACATCTTCTTCAATATTAATTATTGCGACATTTTTGGTGGGTGCATTTGCACGTGGTATTGTTTCGAAAATATGTAAGACACTGGCACAAGGAGTATTTTGTTCTACTGTATTAATACTTTTAATATTACCACCAACTCTAGCTTTTGTAGATAAGTTTATAATGAAGAAAAAAAGAAATAAATAAAAAACCAGGCTTAAATAGCCTGGAATTTTTTTATCTCAGAAACCTGGTATGACCATTCCAAGTTTCCGAATCTTCAGGGTGAACAGATTCACCCACTTTGCAGTGCAAGCAATATGAGTAATCAAACGTTTCTCTTTTAGTATACTCAAAGAAGCGTTCTATGCACCGTTTGCAGGTCTCAGTGGATGTTTCGTTTTTATTTTGCTCTACAAACATATTTATTCCTCCTTGCATTTTACAAAAGATTATACTTATATTTTACCAGTTTTTTTATAAAAATACAAGAATTAGATATTGACAACTGCTATATACTGTTATATACTGTTATGTGTAAGGAGGTTAAAATGGATATTATTATTAGTAACAGTAGTAGTATTCCCATATATGAACAGCTAAAAAAAGCTATTAAGCAAGCTATTTTAGAAAATGAATTAAAAGAAGATGATATACTTCCTTCTGTAAGAAGTATGGCAAATGACTTAAAAATAAGTTTTCTGACAGTAAAGAAAGCGTATGATGAATTGGAGAAAGAGGGATATATAAAAACTGTTCAAGGAAAGGGGAGTTTTGTTGCTAGAAAAAACTCAGAATTATTATTAGAAGAAAGCAAAAAAGTATTGCAAGGACATATAGAAGAGATTGTAAAAATTTCAAAAGCTTCAAATATACAAGAAGCGGAAGTTATAGAACTTTTTAAATTAATATATGAAGGAGAAATATAATGGAAAATAGTATTGAAGTTAAAAACTTGTCTAAAAAATATAAAGACTTTGAACTTAAAAATATAAGTTTTAATGTTCCTAAAGGAAGTATTGTTGGATTTATTGGAGAAAATGGTGCTGGAAAGACAACAACTATAAAAAGCATATTAAATATAGCAAATTTTGAAGAAGGAACAATAAATGTTTTAGGAAAAAACATAAAGACAAATGAAAAAGAAATAAAAGAGAACATTGGTGTGGTATTGGATGATAGTTTTTTATCGGAATATTTAAATGCAAAACAAATTAATTCTATTATGAAATCTTTTTACAAAAATCATAATGAAGAAAAATATTTTGAATATATTAAGAGATTCAAATTACCACTTAATAAACTAATAAAGGAGTATTCTAGTGGAATGAAAATGAAACTAAAAATAGCAGCTGCTATTTCTCATAATCCAAAGCTTCTCATACTAGATGAACCAACTAGTGGGTTAGACCCAATTAT
>USTA01000149.1 GCA_900557475.1 uncultured Clostridium sp.
GCTGGTTGGGTTCCATAATTACTTATTTTTTCTTTTTTAGGCTTTTTATTTTTAACTTTATTATTTCCATAATTATTATTGTCTGGTTGCATTGATAAAATTTGATTCATTTTCTCTTGTTCCGCCTTTCAATTATTTTAAGCATTATTTATATTATTATATCTAATTTGAATTATAGCATACGCTTTTTTTAAAGTAAATATCTTTAAATAATTTTGTTTTTCAATTATATAGGTTAGTCAAACATTTTGTAGTACTTCTTAATATTCAGTAATAGTTTATTTTTTAGAAAAAAGCAATTAGCTTTTATGAATTTTATTTCATAAACCCAATTGCTTTTTTATTTAAGTTTTAACTTAAATTACATATTTTTTTATTAAAAATATTCCTCCACCAATTAATGCAATTATTCCAGTTGATAATGCAATATATGTTGGTGCTTTACCTGTTACCATTGTTAGTATTACTGGTGCATCATCAATATCATCTTCTCCATCTTTTTTATTATTTGGTGTTGAGTCGATGTCTGCACTTCCATGGTCATTATGATCTTTACTTATTTCTGCTACGTTTTCCATTACAAATCCCATGTTATTTTCATCATTTATCCAAGTTAATATTACTTCTACTGTTGCTGATTCTCCTGGTTCTAATAAAGTATCTTTTAATTGATCGGTGGTTATTTTTCCATTCGCTTCTTTCCAAAGAGGATTATCTGCTGGATTGAACATTAATCCTTCTGGAATATAGTCAGATATTTCTTTTACATATCCTGCTATTTCTCCTTCATTTGTAACTCTTATTAAATATTTAAATTTAATTATTGTATTGTCTATTCTTTTTTGATTCAAATCAACTTTTACTACTGGTTCTGGATCTTGTTCTGCATAATGTCCTGTATCCTTGACTTTTTCTACTCCATCTTCAATTACTATAACTTGACTTACCCATTTTCTAAGTGCTAAATCAAAGTATTTTACATATATTTTTTCTATGTCCTGATCATCTTCGCCTTTATTCCATATATCTGGCACTGAGTCAATGTCTGTTACATCTTCTCCATCCTTATCTGTATCTTTACTTATTTCTGCTTTGTTTATTATTATTCTATCAGATGTATTTGGTTCTGAAACTTTAAATATAACCTTTACATCCCTATAATCTGGCTCCTTCATTGTTTCTTTGTTGTATGCTTTAAGTAAGTTTTCTCCTGCCTCTTTCTCATTTTCCTTTGCCAAATAATCTGTTCTTATATATTCAGCTTTTGTAGGATCATCAGTTTTGTTTCCGTCTTTATCAAACATTTTCCATCTATATGTTTTATTTGTTTCATTTTCTGGAATAAATACTAATCCATCTGGTACATCATCTTTTATTTCTGCTGCATATCCATCTTGAGAACCTTCATTATATACTCTTATTGTATATGTTACTAAGTCATTTTGAGCAACCCTTACTGGTTCTTTCGTATGTGTATATGTGAATGATGTAACTATATTTCCATCTTCATTTGCTTCACCATATTTACTTGTATCTACCACAGGAATTCTATCTGTTACTTTATTATTATTAACTCCTGTAATAAACTTTCTAAGTGCTAAGTCGAATTTTTGCAAAATTATCTTTTCAAAGTCATCATCGTCTTCTTGTCCCGGAATATATTCCTTACCTGCATTTATCTCATCTGACTTATATTTAGGTAAATCTTTATCTGATGGTAACACTACATTTTTCGCATTATCTCTATCTACCAAATTTGATTCGTTACTATATTTAGTAATTTCTGCAATATTAGTTAGCTCTGTTAAAGTAGGTGCTGTATCTACAACCTTGCATCTAACCTTTACTTCCTTATAATTTAATGTTGTTTCAGATGTATTAAAAGCTTTTATAATATTTTCTTTGTCATTTTCTTTTGATAATATACTTGTTCTAATTGTTCTTTGTGTTGAATCCGATTTGTCTATTATCCAACCATATGCAGCATTTACATCATCATCTACTATAAATTGTAAATGTGGTGGTAAGTGATCAACAATTTCGTCTACATATCCATCTACTTGACCTTCATTATATACTCTTATTGTATATGTTACTATATCTCCTTTTTCCACACTTACAGGATTTTTTGTATGATTGTATATTGCTGTTGTTTCACCATTTAATAGTGTACTAACATCTACTTTTGGTTCTCTATTAGTTATCTTTTTGTCATTTATTCCTGTTATAAATTTTCTTAAAGACAAATCAAAATATTTTCCAAGCATCTTTAACTCTTCATAGTCATCATCATCTTGATATCCTTTTCCTTCTTCTGAAGTACGTGGCAAATAATTATTTGTTTGTTCCTCTGTTAAATTATTTGTTTGTGAATCTCTATCTTTACTATTACCATTTGAGTCTACTGCATTTGTAATTTCTGCAACATTTTTCAATGATACGTCATGTTCACTAGGTGATTTTATGACTTTACATTCGATTTGAACATCTACATAGTCTAATTTGTATTTTCCATCTGTTGGATCCTTTTCAAATTTAGAAATTAATTCATCTTTTATATATGTTGTAGAAACTGCTGTTCTTACATCATTTTTATCTTTAACTATCCAACCATATTTTTTATTTATTGTACTTTGGCTTTGGTCAACTAGTTCTAATCCTGATGGTAAATAATCTACTATTTCTTTTGCATATCCATCTATATCGCCTTCATTATATACTCTTATCGTATATGTTACTATATCATTTTTCTCTACAATCAATGGTGTTTTCTTATGATTTTTTGTAACTGTTGTTCCGTTGTCAAATTTTGCATTTCCTGTTGCCAATGCTTTTAAATCTTCTTGTGATACTGCCGGCTCTCTCGTCTCTACATTTTTTCCATTAATTTGAGTAATAAATTTTCTAAGTGCTAAATCAAACTCTGGATTTTTTATTTTTACAATACTTTCATCTTCATATTTTTGTTTTTCTCTTGAAACAATAACTACTGGTTGATTATTTGTCAAACTTGCTTGTCCTGTTGTCCACATTGTTTGGCTTGTAGTATAGCTTTCTGCTCCAATTGATAATTTCACTTGAGTTATGTTTGAAGACATTGGAATTGAAATATAAAAGTTTTTTCCTACTGTTTGTTTTATTTTATCAGCAAGTGTATTTCCTAAAACTTCTTCTTTATTTGCATTTAATATTTTTGCATTTTCTATATTATTAGTTCCATTTGTGATTGTAGCAGATAAGTTATATTCTGCTGAAGTCTTTTCTTCTATTTTATATGGTCCTA
>USTA01000150.1 GCA_900557475.1 uncultured Clostridium sp.
CTACTAACTTTAGAAGATGGGCAACAGAAAGATTAAAAGAGTATATGATTAAAGGGTTTACTATAAATGATGAAAGACTTAAAGGAAATGGTGGAGGTAACTATTGGAAAGAGTTACTTGCATTTTGTCAATATATTTAAAATACAAATTATATATGATATAATGTTTGGAAAATAGAATAAAAATAGGAGTCATCATAGTTATATTAAAACATAAAAAGGAAAAATACAAGAAAATTTTGAGCTCAAAAATTATCTTAAACCATTATAAGAAAAAAAGTTAGTAATGAAAGGATCAAATTTATGAACTTGTCTAAAAGAATATTTATAATAATTATTATATCTTTAGTTTTAATTGTACTTACAATAATAACTTTTCTAATCTATAATGAAAATAAAAAAGTATATTATGCAGCTGACTTTAATATTGAAACATTGAAAAGTAAAAAAGACTTCGATAATGACGGAATAGATGACTATACAGATATATTACAAGGTGCTAAAATAGAAGCTAAAAATAAACCAGTATATAGGAGTGCATACTATGCAGGAGGGTATCCACCTGAAAATGAAGGAGTATGTACAGATGTTATATGGAGAGCCTTAAAGAACGCAGGGTATTCATTAAAAGACATGGTAGATGAAGATATAGAAAATAATATTGAAAAATATCCTAGAGTTCAAGGAAGACAAGATAAAAATATTGATTTTAGAAGAGTGCCAAATTTAAAAGTATATTTTGAAAGAAATCAAGAAGTATTAACCACAGACCTAAATAAAATAGAAGAATGGCAGCCAGGAGATATTGTTGTTTTTGGGACATCTCATATAGGAATTATATCAGATAAAAGAAATAAAAAGGGAATACCATATTTGTTACATAACGGTGGACAACAAAAAAGAGAAGAAGACATTTTAGAATTATACAGCAAATATGAACCAATCACAGGGCACTATAGGATGAAATAGTATAAATACTATTTCATATTTTTTGACATAACTATTTTTGAAATAGATTCTCCTAGAGTTAATATATAATCAATTAAATCACATTTATTAATATTTGATTCACCCCTTAAATAGCTTACTATCGAACCAGATATGCCATCACAATAAAAAACAATTACAAAATTTTTAAAATCTTCGTTTATACTAACATTATGAGTTTCATCTAAAATAACTTTATTCAATATAGAATAAAAGTATGGGTATAATAACTTTCTAAATTGTTCTATTCCAAATGAATTATATGCTGAATTTAGAATATGCTTGTTCGATTCAACATAGGTAAAAATACTATTTAAAAAAGTTCTTGCATCAGTTTTATCCGCTTCATCAATTATCTTCTTTATTTCTTCATTAAACATCCAAATTATAAGTTCATAAATATCTTCAAAGTGATAATAAAAAGTATTCCTATTAACATTACAAAGCTTAATAAGATCTGTAATAGATATTTTATTCATTTCTTTCTTTTTCGCTAGTTCCTTAAAGGCATTGGCTAATTCAATTTTTGTATTTAAATTTCTCTTATCCGGTTTTCTATTCATAAAACATATTTCTCCCTTATACATAATATTAATTTCAAATAATATTCCTTAATAGAAAATTTATCTAATAAATTATTATACATTAATTCAAAGTTTTAGTCAAATGCTTAAAATTGACTATTGAATTGTAAGACTTAAGTGCATATAATTAAAGGTACGTAAATTTTATAAGAGAAAGGAAGGATAGAATTTGAAAAAAATTACAGATTTTATTGTAGAAAAAAGAAATTTCATAATTATTTTGTTCATTTTTTTTGCCATTATTTCAGTTTGGGCATCAAATAATGTAAAGATTAATTATGACATGACAGAATATTTGCCTTCAGATTCAGAAACAAGAATAGGAATGGATATAATGAATGATGAATTTGAGGAAGAAAAAGAGTCATATTTAAATGTAATGTTCAAAAATTTACAAGATGAGCAAAAGGATAGTATCTATCAAGAACTAAGTTCGATAGAAGGTGTATCAAAAGTCGACTATGAAAAAGATAATGATAAATATAATACTGATGAATATACACTTTATATTTTGACAATAGGTGATGTAGAAGACTCTAAAACAGCAACAGATGTTTATAATAAATTACAAGATATGTATAAAGATTATGAATTTTATACAAGTGGAAATGTAGCAGAGAGAAATATGGTAATACTACCAACATGGATTTTGGTTTTAGCAGTAGCTATTTGCTTGGTAATACTTATAATAATGTGTGAATCATATGTAGAACCATTTTTGTTTCTATTTTGCATAGGCCTTGCTATTTTACTTAATAATGGAACCAATATATTCTTAGGAACAATTTCAAATATTACTAGCTCAATATCAGCCATATTGCAATTAGCACTTTCTATGGACTATTCTATAATGTTAATTAACCGTTATAGACAAGAAAAAGCACTAACTAGTGATAAAGTAGTGGCAATGAAAGAAGCTTTGCATAAATCGTTTTCAGCAATATCTAGTAGTTCACTAACAACAATTGTAGGACTTTTAGCTCTTTTATTTATGAGCTTTACAATAGGAAAAGATTTAGGTTTAGTTTTAGCTAAAGGTGTACTATTAAGTTTATTAGTTATATTTACTTGTTTACCTGCATTAATTTTAATGTTTGATAAATTAATAGAAAAAACAAAGAAAAAAGCTCCAAATATAAAATTAAAACATCTTGGAAATATTTCATATAAATGTAGATATGTAGGATTTATACTATTAATAGTTATATTTGTAGGAAGTTATCTTTTAAAAGGAAATCTAGGAATGCTTTATACCGCTTCAGAAGAAGACGAAATTGCTAAGGTATTTCCAGAAAATAATCAAATAGCAATTATATATAATAATAAAGATGAAGTAAGAATTAGTGAACATTTAGAAGAAATAGAAAATACAAATAGAATAGATGAAGTATTAGCATATGGAAATACAATAAATGAAAACTTAAAATATAATGAGTTTAATGCAAAATTAGATGAATTAGGACTAGATACAGAAATAGAAGAATATCTATTAAAAATTTTATATTATAAATATTATAATAACAACGAAGAAAGGACTATGTCATTTAACGAGTTTGTAAACTTTACTAAAAATAATGTACTTAATAATGAAAACTTTTCAAGTAAGTTAGATAGTAGTGCAAAAGAAAATGTTGAAAAATTGGGAAAATTTACATCTAATGAAGAAATGAATAAAAAAAGAGGTTACTCAGAAATTGCAAATATATT
>USTA01000151.1 GCA_900557475.1 uncultured Clostridium sp.
CTTCTGTTAATCCTGTATAAGATACATAAGCACTTACAAATTCAAAAACTCGAATCCATTTAGCTCCAGATGCACACGCAATTGCCATTGCTGCCTTTCCACCATTCATATGAACGTTTATTCCAATAGGTATATTAACTGAATTTTTTACTGCACAAGCTGCCGCTGTCATAGCAGCACAAGTTTCATATCCTATTTCTTCGCCTTTTACAAAAGGAATATCCCAATAATTTTCTATTTGTAATCCATTCACGCCTGCCTGTTCTAAAATCTTAGCTTCTTCTACTGCATATTTTACGATTGCATTCATATCAAATTTATTTTTGTCATAATTTGGTGAGCCCGGCAATGGCTTTAAATGAATCATTCCAATAATTGGTTTCTGCACCTCAAATATTTTTTTCATCATAGTTATTCCTCCATAAAGTAACACTCAGTAATTGTTTTACCTTTGTAAATATATTACTGAGTATTACAGACTTAATCTTTAAAAAAGCTTAAAAATTGTTTAATTCTTTCATTTTCCAGTTGCGTTAATTCATCGTAGCTTCCATGCGCAAGTATTTCGCCCTTATCGACAAAAACTACTTCATCACTTACATCCCTTGCAAACGCCATATTGTGTGTCACTACAAGAATTGTATAATTTTCTTTTGCTAACTCTCTAATCAGTTTCAAAACATCTGCTTCAAGTTCCGGATCTAATGCACTTGTGGGTTCGTCAAACAGCAAAATTTCTGGTTTCATTGCCAATGCTCTTGCAATTGCTATTCGCTGTTGTTGTCCTCCTGATAGTTGCCATGGATAACTGTCTTTTTTATCTTCCAGCCCAACTTTTTTAAGTAAATCAACTGCTTCTCCAACGGCTATTTCTTTACTTTTTTTCAACACAGTAATCGGTGCTTCTATTATATTTTCAATCGCTGTTTTATGAGGGAATAAATTAAAACTCTGAAATACCATCCCCGTTTTTTTTGTAAAATTTTGGCATACACTTTTAGAAATTTTTGTTTCAAAATCTAAAATCTCATTCTCCCATTTTATTACTCCAGAATCTGGAATTTCCAACAAATTGATACATCTTAGCAACGTAGATTTTCCTGATCCAGAGGAGCCAATAATTACTGTCGTTTTATTCGATTGGATTTGCAAATCAACATTCTTAAGAACATGATTATCCCCGAAATATTTATTTATCCTTTTTATTTCAAGCATAATTGCCTCCTATATTTGTGCCTCTGTAATTTCTTTTACCTTCTTTTTCTCACTCTGGGTAAGCATCAACTTATTTTCTGTATAGGTTTGAATCCAGTTAAGCACTGTGCAAAATACTAAATAAATACAACCCACTTCTAAATACATAATTAATGGTTCATAAGTTCTAGCCGTAATTCTTTGCGTAACCAAAAACATTTCTGTAACAGTAATCGTAGATGCTAAAGATGTATCTTTAACTAAAGCTATAAAACTATTAAATAGTGGAGGAATTGCAATTTTTACCGCTTGCGGCAAAATAATTCTTCTAAGAGTTTGTATATAACTCATACCTAAAGATGAAGATGCCTCCCACTGTCCTTTTGGAATCGACTGGATCGCCGCTCTAAAAATTTCTGAACTATAAGCGCCAACACTTAAGGAAAATACCAATATTCCAGCTGGAATTGGTTTTATTATAATTCCCACTCTAGGTAGTCCAAAGAAAACAACAAACAACTGTACAAGCAAAGGTGTTCCTCTTATTACCCATACATAAAAACGGCAAATCAAATCCAATCCTTTTACTTTAGAAATGCGTATTACTGCTACAATCACTGCAATAAATGTTCCTAGCGCAAATGAAATCAATGTTAACGGTATTGTATATTGGAATCCAGCTTTTAATATAGGCCAAAATGATTCTGTTATAATACTTACAACTCTTCCATCCATTTTTTTCGCCTTTCGTTTTTATTTTTTTATTTCGTCTGCTGATAACTCTCTAGAGAAATCTTTTCCAAGGAATTTTTCGGACAATTTTGTCAAAGTTCCATCATCCTGTAACTCTTTAATTGCTTTATCAACTGCTTCTACCAAATCGTCATTTCCTTTTACAATTGGTATTGCAACTGTATCTGCATTTTCATCCACATCAACAATTTTTATCGGAGTATCTGGTTTTTCATTTAAATAATCTGCAAATGCGATTGTATTATTAATAACACAATCTGTTCTTCCAGCTAACAATAATTCGATATCCTTACTAAATGTCTCAGATGCTGTAATATCCATTTCATATTTTTCAGCAATTTTTGCATAATTACTTGATACATTAAGGGATGTCTTTTTTCCCTTTGCGCTGTCCCAAGTAGTAATATCATTATTATCATCTTTTGTAATTAATGCAATATAGCTATAAAGATAAGGCGTTGAAAAATCATATTTTTCTTTTCTTTCATCAGTCACCCCCACTTGATTAAGTACTAGATCAACCGTTCCATTATCCATTGAAGCTAATAAACCTTCCCAAGTAATTTCAGAAAATTCCACTTTAACTCCCATCTTTTCACCAATTGCTTTTGCAACTTCTACATCATATCCTGTTAATTCATCCTTATCATCATGATATGTAAAAGGTTTATAAGTTCCTTCTGTTCCAATTTTTAAAACTCCCTTTTCCATAATTTGTTCATATTTTGTTTTTTCCGTAGTTCCCTCGTTTTTTTCACTTCCTCCTTCCTTTTTACTTCCGCAGCCAATAGCAAGAGCCGCAACCATACTCACCATTAATAATACTGCTACTACCTTTTTTTTCATCTCTTTTCCTCCTTTGGATTAAATATAATATGCGTTTTGTTTATGCAAACGCCATAAACCCTAATTATTTGCAAAAGCATCTTTCATTCTATTTAACGCTTGTTCTAAAATAACTTTTGGACATGCAATATTCATTCTAATCCAATCTTCATCATCTTTTACAAACATTCCTGCGCCTTCTATAAATACTCCGGCATCTTTAATAAAAATGTCATGTACATCTTTATCACTCAATCCATAATTTTTCATATTAAACCATGCCAAATATGTTCCTTCTGGTATTTCAAACTGTACTTTCGGCATATATCGTTCAAAAAAATTTTTAATAAATTCAAAATTCTTATCAATATACATATTTAATTCTTTTACCCATTCCGAGCCTTTCGAATATGCTGCTTCAGTTGCTGCAATCGAAAGTGGATTAGGTAAATAATAAAATTTGTCACACCATTTTTTTAAAATATCATTATTCGGAAT
>USTA01000152.1 GCA_900557475.1 uncultured Clostridium sp.
ATGTTTTTGACAAAGCAAATGATTATGAAAGAATAAAAGAAAAGTTAATTGGTGAAACTTTTGAATATGCACCAGAGTTTACTTATATAATAAATGGCCTTTTAATAAGATATGAAAATAATAGTGAATTGATAAGATTTCTAAGAGAAAATACAAATTTAATAGTTTCTACATTTATAAAAAGTGGAACTAGAAATTTAAGAATACTAAAACATGCATTAAACGACTTTAAGAAGATATTTGACATGGTGAACGATTATTATCCAAATACAAATAATAGAATATTACAGACAATGCTTATATTTACAATTGCAATATCATTTGAAATAAAAGCAGGAAAAGTTACCAAAGAGAAGTTTGTAAATATAAATAACAACGAAGAATATAAATCATTAGTTGTATCATCCAGAGTTTTTATGGATAATAGACAGTTTTATATAAAAGAATTTGATAATAATTACTATTATAATTTTAAAACAGAATATAGATTTTTTAAATTTATAGAAATATATATCCGTACAAGAATTTTCGATATGAAAGTTTTTAAAACAGATATGGAAGACATTATAAATACAGTAGACACAGATAAATTACCTGGATATAAAAGATTACTTACAGAAGAATATTGGAAAATATCAGATGACCAATTTCCAAAGGTTGTAGAAGAGGTATTAGAATCAACAAGAAAAGGAGAAATACTACTTCTTGATATGGTTAAAATATATACCTACTTTGCATATTTTGTAAAAAAGAAATTAATTAATTTTGATATGGAAACAATTAATAGTGTATTTTTAAATGGAATGAATATATCTTCAATAATATCAAATTACTGTGAAGATTCAGAAGAACAAATAAAAGCGATGTCAATAGACGAAGAAGACCCAGATATGTCAAAGATTTTAAAAAGATATAGAGAACTTAATAATCAATTAAAAGACAAAATGTATAGAGGCAAAGCAGATGAAATATTTAAAAATATACCAATGAAAATGGAAAGATTTTATGATATGTTTGATAAAGAATGTATGGATATACCTATATTTAAATATAGTGATGCATATCAGATTTTTCAAAGAGTTTCATGTGCAAGTAATGAAGATGTAGTTACAATAAAAGAAAAAATGCTAGATAGAGCAAAGAAAAATGCTAAAAAATTACTTGCAGAAAAAGAAAATATTTGTAAACTTAAAAAAGTTGTAGATGATTATGTAGCAGACAAAAATCCAAGTATAAAAATAGTAATGCTAAGTGATTTCTCTGCGACTTTGCAAAAAATTATAGAAAGATATGAACGTGTAGAAAATAGAAAAAGAGATTTAATACAAGACGAAGGATAAAAATTAATAAAAAGAGTATGATTAAAGTAAAAAATACTTTAGTCATGCTCTTTTATATTTTTAATTATAAATTAAATTTTCTACTATTTGAACTGCATTTGTTGCAGCTCCTTTTCTAATATTATCAGCAACTACCCATAAATTTAAACCAGATTTTACAGAAAAATCTCGTCTAATTCTTCCAACGAAAACTTCATTATGTCCGGGTTGCATTTGTAGCAAGTGGGTATTCATCAGTAGAACAGTCATTTTGAATAATAATTCCTGGAGAATTTCTTAAAATATCTATAACTTCTTCTAATTCAAAATCTTTTTCAAATTCAACATTAATACTTTCACTATGAGAATTAAAAACAGGCACACGTACAGTTGTTGCAGTTATAGGTAAATCAGGTCTTTTTAATATTTTTCTTGTTTCATTTATCATTTTTATTTCTTCTTTGGTGTAGCCATTATCAGTAAATGTATCAATATGTGGGATACAATTATTAAATATGGGATGGCTAAACTTTTTTAAAGAATATGGAAGAGATGAGACCTCATTAATTTTACTTCCAATTTGAAAATTTTTTATGCCATTTTCCAAATCATTAATACCATCTCTACCAGCACCAGAGACAGCTTGATATGTAGAATAGATAATTCTTTTAATTTTATATTTATTATCCAATGGTTTTAAAGGTACAACTGCTTGAATAGTAGAACAATTTGGGTTAGCAATGATGCCAGAATGTTTTTTTATATCTTCAGGATTTACCTCTGGTATTACTAAAGGTACATTAGCATCCATACGAAAAGCACTACTATTATCAACTACAATGGTGCCTTTTTTTACTGCGATAGGTGTATACTTTTTAGATATTTCACCCCCAGCACAAAATATTGAAAAATCAAAATGTTCATCAAAAGAAGATTCGTTTAGTTCTTCTATTAAATAAGAATTGCCCAAAAAATTAATTGTATTTCCAGCAGATTTAGAAGAAGCAAAAAATGAATATTTACTTATTGGTAAGTTTTTTTCTTCTAATACATCTAAAACAGTTTTTCCAACAACACCAGTAGCACCAACAACTGCGAGTTTATAATTTTTCATATTAAATTTATTCCTTTCTAGCATTAATATTAGTAATTAAAACTAATTACATTATATGATAAAAAAGTAAAAAAATAAATAAAAATTTGAAAAATATTTACAAACTAACGTTCGTATGATATAATAAGCAAAGTAAAAAATGGATATAGATTAAAGGATAAAAAAATGGTAGATTTAAAACAAGATGTTAAATATGTAAAAGGGGTAGGGCCTAATAAAGTTAAGCTTTTGAATAAATTAGATATATTTACTTTAAAAGATTTAATAACATATTATCCTAGAGACTATGAAGATAGAAGCGTTATTACAAATCTTAAAGATACAAAAGATGGTGAGAAATATACAATAGAGGTAACTTCACTTACAGATGTAAATATAAGATATTTAAATAGAAATAAAAACTTAGAAAAGTTGTTAGTTAAGGATGATACTGATAGTTGTATAGTAACATGGTTTAATCAGCCATATATAAAAGATAGTATAAAAAAAGGAGAAAAATATAGGTTCTTTGGGAAGATATCAAGAAAAAATGGAATAATTGAGTTAAATAGTCCAACATACGATAAAGTGGGAAATAATAAAAATACAGGAAAAATTATACCAATTTATCCGCTTACAAATTCACTTACACAAAATTCTTTAAGAAGTATAATTGAAAATGGAATAAAACTTGTAAATGGAGTTTTACCAGAAGTTATACCAGAATATTTGATTAATGAATGTAAGCTAATGGACATAAACACTGCAACAAAGCAAATACATTTTCCGGTGGATTTTGAAAATTTTAATAAAGCTAGAAAAAGACTAGTATTTG
>USTA01000153.1 GCA_900557475.1 uncultured Clostridium sp.
ATAAAGAATAATATACAACCATCTACATTAGGATTATTTGATGTTATTGTAGAGAAAATAGAAGAAAAAAATGTAGTAAGAGTTGTAATATCAAGCGGTACAGAAAAACCTTACTATTTAAGAAAAAAGGGAAGAACACCAGAAGGTTGCTATTTAAGAGTTGGAAGCAGTAAAGAAAGAATGACTTTTGAAATGATTGATAATATGTATGCTAAAAGAGTAAAAAACACATTAAAAGAAATTGAATCCCCAAGGCAAGAACTAACTTTTAATCAATTAAAAATATATTATGAAGGACAAGGTTTACAATTGAATGAAAACTTCTTAAAAAATTTGGATTTATTAACAAGTGATGGGAAATATAATTACAATGCATTTTTACTTGCTGATGAAAATAATGTTTCTATTAAAGTAGTAAAGTATTTGGGAACGGACAAAATGGATTTAGTAAAAAATCAGGAATATGGATATTGTTGTTTAGTTACTGCTACACAGAAGGTGCTAGATAGATTAGACGCTGAAAATACTGTTTATGCTAAAATAGAATATAAAGGAAGAAAAGAGGTGGAAATGATTGATAGTAAAGCATTAAAAGAAGCAGTTATTAATGCTATTGTCCACAATGATTATTCTTATGGTAATTCACCAATAATAGAACTATATTCTGACAGAATTGAAATTACATCTGCAGGAGGTTTACCACAAGAGTTATCTAAAAGCGATTTCTTTAAAGGTGTTACCGCACCAAGAAATAAGGAATTAATAAGAGTTTTCAAGGATGTAGAGTTAATTGAAAATATAGGGTCTGGAATATTAAGAATTTTGAAAGCTTATGATAAAAGTTGTTTTATTTTCATGGATAATTTTTTAAGGGTTTCATTTAAGTATAGAGAAAATCCATTTAAATATGAAAAGACAACTACCCAAGAAACTACCCAAGAAACTACCCAAGAAAATTATGCAATGTTAAACGAGACACAAATACACATTATAAAATTAATAAAAGAAAATCCATCAATAACTCAAAAGGAAATAGCAAAAGAATTAAAAATGACAAGAGATGGAGTAAAATATAATATGAATGTTTTAAAAGAGATGAGCATAATTTCAAGAGAAGGTTCTACTAAAAAGGGAAAATGGAAAATTATAAAATAAACAATCTAATGAGGTGATTATGGAAAAACAAGACTTATATGAGATGTGTAAAAGTATTATAGACATGAGTAAACAAAGATGTTGTAATAAAAAATGAAATAGAAGATATTATAAGAAATAACATAAGTGATAATATTCAGATTGAAAGAAAATTGGATGAGTTGTTAGATATATTATTATTTTATGAAACTGATGATAGTTTACGAGTATTTAAAAAACCTTGTAAGTATTACTTTTATATAAATCCGCAAGTTACAATAGATTATATTAATTATTATAGAGAGCAAAATGCTCCAGAAAGAGTAAAACTAAAAAATAAAAAAGTAATAATATTCGATATGGATGGAACTTTAATCGATTCTATTGGAATATGGAATATTACTGATGAAATATTAATTAAAATATTATCTGGAAAAGAAAAAATTGATATTCAAGATATAGGTCAAATGAGAGATAGAGTTTTAGCAAAATGTAAATCAATAGATATTTATTTAGAGTATTGTGATTATCTAAAAAGAAGATATAATGCATATATGTCAACTGAAGATATTTTGGCTTTAAGATGGCAGATATCAGATAGATATATAAAGAAACAAATTGATTATAAGCCAAATGCAGAGGTATTATTACATTTATTAAAAGCAAAAGGATTTACTCTAGCATTAGCAACAACTACTACAAATATGCAATTAGATGCGTATAGAGATGTAAATCAAAACATAAAACAGAAAGAAGATATTGATGCAACTTTTGACATTATATTAAGTAGAGAAAACGTTAAAGAAAAAAAGCCGAGTCCAGAAGTTCATAATAAAATATTACAAGTTTTAAATGTAAAACCAAGTGAATGTTTAATTATAGAGGATTCATTAATAGGTGTACAAGCAGGAGTTAATGCAGAAATAGATGTTGCAGTAATGTACGATAAATATTCAAATAGTGATAGAGATGAGATAAATAGATTGTCACAATATCAGTTTAATAATTTTGGAGAAGTTATAGATAGATTAAAAGAAGAATTAGAACTTAATGTAGAAAGATAGGAGTTGAAACATAAATGAACATTTTAGAGATTTATAATAAATACCATTTGCCAGAGAATTTGCAAATGCATATGTTAAGGGTAGCAGCTTGTAGTAATTTAATAATAGATAACTGGAACGGACTAGATATAGATAAACAAGCAATCATTAGAGTGTGCCTTTTGCATGATATGGGAAATATGGTTAAAATACCAGAGGACTTTTCGAAAGATGAGAAATTTATAAAAATAAGAAAAAAATATTTTGATAAGTATGGAACCAATGACCATGAAATTAATTTAGAAATTGGAAAACAGGAAGGTTTAACTGAAAAAGAATTAGCTATATTAGATGGAAAAAGGTCTAGAAAAAATGAAGAGACTTTAAAATCAAATTCTTATGAAAGAAAAATTTGTGCTTATTGTGACCAAAGAGTAGCACCAGATGGAGTTGTAAGTATAAAAGAAAGATTAGAAGATGCAAAAGTAAGATATAAAAATAAACCATTATCAGTATGGTCTAATGAAGAAAAAGCAAATCATTTAATAGATTGTTCTTTAGGTATAGAAAAACAGATTATGGAGCATTGCAAATTAAATACAGATGATATAAACGATAGAACTATTAAAAAATATATTGAAGAATTGAAAGAATATGAAATCTAAAAATTGAATGAAAGGAGTCGTCATTATGAATAACGAATTAGAGGAATATTTAGATTTTGCGAAAGATATTGCAAAACATGCAGGAGAAGTAATGATAAAATACTTTAATCAAAATAATGGAGCAAGTTATAAAGGAGATAAAACAATTGTAACTCTTGCAGATACAGAAATAAATTCATATTTAATTAAAAAAGTTAAAGAAAAATATCCTTTACATTCAGTAGATGGAGAAGAAGAACAATTTGGAAAGAGTGATTATGTATGGGTATGTGATCCAGTTGATGGAACTGCAATGTATGCTAGGCATATTCCAGTAGCAGTATTTTCACTAGCTTTAGTAATTAAAGGTCAATCTATGGTTGGAGTGGTATTAGACCCATTTACAAATAGTTTATATAC
>USTA01000154.1 GCA_900557475.1 uncultured Clostridium sp.
TGAACAAGTATAAATCTTTTTATTTAAAAATTCATTTGCAACTCCAACTTTCTCAAGAGCTTCTAACATTAACTCCTTTCCTTTTATCTTATTCTTTTTATTGATTACAATCTTGAGATTTTCATATACTGTCAAATCATCAATAAGTGCGTAATTTTGAAACAGATAACCTATTACCTTTTTTAACATCTCTTTTCGTTTTTTCTTATCTCTGTACCTTACCTCTTCCCCCATAATATTGAGAGTACCCTCATAGTCCTCCAATAAACCCATTATATTCAACAAAGTTGTTTTTCCTCGTCCACTTTTTCCTTTAATTCCTAGAAATGTACCCTTTTTAACCTCTAAATTATAGTTATCAAATATAGTATTATTTCCATACTTCTTTGATATATTTTTTAATTCTAACGCATTCATAATAACTACCTTCCTTTAATTACAGTTCCTATGCTTTCAAATGATTTTCTTGATAAGATAATATAAAATATTATTGTTTCAGGAATAATTAAAAACATAAAGATCCTATTTATGATAATAGATGCTGCTACTATAATCGTAGCATTATAAAATATAAAATTAAAAATATCATTCACGGTCTTTCTTCCTAACAAACTATATACCGCCATTTTCTTTTTCTTAAATTCATAATAAATACAATACAAACTTATATCTACAAGTACATATGTTAAAAAAACAATAAAGAAATATATTACACTTTCAAATAATTCCGTCTGATAAGTTGATATATGTGTGCGCAATTCTACACCCAATTCTTCCATCTCTATATCTGCTTTTTCATATCCCATTGTTAGTAATTTTTCTTCCATCTGTTTTGCTACATTTTCAGTCATAAAAACATCACCATAGCTAACTGTAGCCCTTTTTTCTAGTTTTGATACCTGTATAACAGAATTATAAGAATACTTACCCGGAGTTTCCAAATCCATAATCCATTGTCCATTTGGAATGCATATGGTTTCTATATTTTCTAATCCTTCATACTTTATTATTTTGCTACGTTTTTCCCATAAATTTTCTGGAATTAACAAGTACTCTCTATTATCTTTTATTTGCAATTTATTTCCGTTTTTATTTTTTATTCCCAAATAAGAAATAAGATTAGATGAAGCAATTATCATATTGCTTTCAATGCTATCTAAGTCCTTGTACACAACAGCAGGTTCATTTCTATCTTGTGTGCTGTCTGATGGACAATAATTAAAGATTTCATTAGACTTAAACTTTTGCATATATAAATCAAGTTCTTTTTCTTCATCACTACTTAATGCAACATGCTGTGTACAAATATACCAATTATGAGCTTCAATCTCCTCTGCTCTTTTAACTCCTTCCGTTAGTCTCAAAGTATTATCTATTAATTGTGTTGATATAATAAGCACTACTACCACCAAGATTACTTTAAACAGCATTACCATTAAAAATATGATTTTATTGTTTTTTTTGTTCTTTATAGAATCTATATAATCTGTATTCTTGATAAAAATTACTGCTACCATTGCAACACATATATACACAAAATCCAGAGCTAAAATTAAAAACAGCAACATTATTAAATATTCCGGCAATTGACTAATATCCATAAACATTATGTACAAGACAAATAATATTGCACATGGTACAAATCCATATCCTGTATTTTTTACAATATCCTTATACAATCGTACTGAAATTCTTCGTTCAGACCAACCATTTAATTTCAATATTCCAATTTCTTTTAATCTTGAAATATAATATATCGATGTGCTGAATAAAGATAAACAAAAGATGGATACAAAAAAGCCAATATTTAAAGGACTAAATAACATTTCAAAACTAAACTTAACCGGTTCTTTGTATACCACTTCTGCATTATAACCATTTTTATCCAATATATTTTTTAATGCTGAAACTTTACCTAATTCATTATCCTGTACCATAAAATATCTGGCTTTTCTATCTTTCCTTTTTTCATTTGGTACTATTTCTATATGTCTATTTGGAAACAGGCTCTTCATAACACCATATTGAGTATTATGTTTAGGGTTAATAACCTCAATTTTGCATTGAACATTTCCAAAAGAATAATTATTAAATGTTCTAATCTGTACTGATACATCGCTTTCCTTTGCAAATTTTTCAAGTGTATCAAACCCAACTTGTTTTTCTAATGAGAAATCGGAAATCCTTTCGTCACTAATATAGTTAGATTTATCAACTACAAGTAGCATAAAATATACTGAAAAAATCACAAGCATCACGCCAATTAGTGAGAATATTTTTTTCATAAAGCCTCCCCTATTTATTCATAAAATTAATAGTGTATATTTAGAAAACCTTGATATATCATTATCAAGGTTTTCTATCCTTTAAAGATTATTTTACAGCGACAGCCTTGAAATCTTTATATCCGCATTTTTCTGCCACAAAAGGATTTTTATGAGTAGCTGCTTTTGCAACATGTACTCTTCCTTTCTTTCCTTTAGCAGTCGTTTCACCAGATTTTTCTTTTTTAGGACTCCAATCTGGATCTACCCATACTGTAACATTATATTTTATACCATCTTCTTTTTCATCATACAAATTAGAGTATAATATACCATCTGATGTTTCTCCACCCGTCCATTTTGCTCCGCCACCGTTAAGTGTTTTTGACGCTCCTGCATAAACTGCTGTAGTAGCGCCAAAAACTGTTGCCACCGTACAAACATAAACCATTACTTTCTTCAATTTGTTCACTTTAATTTCCTCCTCTTATTATGTTTTTAAAGAAAATAAATTCTTATAAGATTTTATTTTTCGTTGTTTCAAAACAATCTGAATATATCCTTTTACTTTCATAAACTCAATATCTTTTGCCTAAATGGTATATATTTTTACTTAAATGGTAGTTCTAAATGTGAAAATGTTTATTATTAATATTTTTCCCATACTTTTGTAGCAAAAAAAAGCCACTTGCGTGACTTTTTAACCATTTGCACATTCATATTGTCTTTTCAAAAAAACTTTTTTAAACTCACTGACCTTCCTTCTTGATATATCTATATCATTACCGTTCTTCATATATATTACTGTGCCTTTTAGTGATTCTATTTCGTCCAGATTTACTATAAACGAATTATGGCATCTGTAAAACCATTTATTGTCCAGTTTCTGTTCCATCTCCGACATACTGTCGTTACATCTTTTTACTCCCAATGTCGTATAAATCAGTACCCC
>USTA01000155.1 GCA_900557475.1 uncultured Clostridium sp.
TTTGAAAATAAAAGGGGATGTTTTTTTATTTCAATCAGTAATTGGAGTAAAGAATTACTGATTATGCTTATATTATAATAATCTATTTTGTCCTTTTTGTGAACTAGATGTGATACCTTTGAAAAATCAAAATAGATTATTAAATGATTGATTAATTAAGGTTGTTCAACTAATGTTAACTCTACTGTGGATTCTTTTCCATCTCTATAAATAGTAAGCGAAATTTTATCTCCTATTTTGTGAGAGTTTTTAACTTTATTTAAGTCATCCATTGATTCTACTTTTTGACCATCTGCGGCAACAATTATATCTCCGATTTTTAATCCAGCTTTTTCAGCAGGAGAAAAGTCATCAATGCTTCTAACATATGCTCCGAGTTTTAAATCAAATGTAGGATTAGCTTTAATAGTTTTTTCTGTAACATCACTTCCAGTTATGCCAATATAAGGTCTTTTAACTTTGTTATATTGAATTAAATCATTATAAATGGTTTTTGTACTGTTTATAGGAATAGCAAAACCTAGACCTTCTACACCTTCTCCAGAAGCTTTTAATGTATTAATTCCTATAACTTGACCTTTGCTGTTAACTAAAGCACCACCACTATTACCTTCATTTATTGCAGCATCTGTTTGAAGAACAGAATAAGTTTTTCCTTCTGAATCAGTAATTTCTCTATTTAAAGCACTAATAGAGCCTTGGCATACAGTACTTTTCATTCCTAGAGGGTTACCAATAGTCATACACCATTCACCAACTTGAACTGTATCCGAATCACCAAGCTCAGCAGCAACTAAATCAGACTTATTAATTTTTATAACAGCTAAATCAGTTTGCTCATCTGTACCAATTATTTTGGCATCATATGGAGTATCATCATTATATAAATATACTTGAATTTTGGCAGCTTCGCCCACTTCATAATATGAGTTTGAAGAAGAGCTAGATGAATCTATTACATGGTTATTAGTTAAAATATATCCATCAGAACTTATTATAACGCCAGAACCTTCAGCAGAAACAGTCGAAGAATTTCTAGAAAAAATAGAATTTATAGAAAAATCTACTTTTATACCAACAATAGATGGTAGAACTTTATTTGCAACGTAAACTCCAGTATCAGATATATTAGACAATGAAACTAAATTTAAGTTCACATTATTATAATCCAGTATAGGAGAGTTCTCCTGTCTATTAGAATAATTTCCTTCTAATAATTTGCTTTTTATACTAGGAACATTGAAACATATACCTACTATTAATGATGCACCTACTAGACCGCTAATAAAAGGAACTGCAACTGATTTACCAAAGTGAAAATCTTTATTTTCCTTATTTGGTTTTCCTTTTTTTGGCTTAGCAGCTTTAAAATTATTACTTTGATTGCTTTCGGTGGCATTTGTGTTAATAAAATTATTGTTATCCATTTAATATTCATCCTTTCTATATTTAATATTACCTTAAGTCAATTATATAATACAATATAATTGTGAAAGAAGTGTGAAAAAAATGTTACATTTTATTAACTTTATTTAATTAATTGTAATAAAGCACATGTTCTAAATTTTATAAATTATATTGTTAAATGCCTATAAATTTGATATAATACGTGCAAGAAAAATTCATAATTATGTGAAATTTAAAGCAAAATGCGAAAGGAATTTAATATGAGAAAAGAAGACGGACTTAGTATAATAGAAATAATTTTAGCTTTGACAATAATAATAGGACTAATAATTGCAGGATATACAGCACTAAAAAATTGGGGAGAAAATAAAAAAATAGAAGATATAAAAGGAAATATGTTGCTAATTCAAGGAAAATGCAAAATTTTAAAAGAAGGAAAAAAGGTAAATAAAACTGAAGATAGCACATTAATAGGAAGTAAAATTTCAGATAATAGAGAAAATGAGATAGTAGCTGAATTTTTAAATAAGAAAATTTTAGATGAGGAGAAACTTGAAGAGTATTACTTTTTAACAGACGAAGATTTAAAAAGTTTAGGGTTAGATTTAAAAAATGAAGCTAATTCATATTATATAGTAAATTATGAAGAAAATACTGTGTTCATAACAAGTGGATATAATAATGATGAAAATATAGAATATAAACTAAGTGAATAAAATTTATAAGGAGCAAAAATGAAGGAAAAAGAGGAAGAGCGAATAAATAAATTAAAAATGTACGAAGAAAATCTATATGAAGAAGGTGCAAAATATATTTGTGGAATTGACGAAGCAGGAAGAGGGCCTCTTGCAGGACCAGTAGTAGTTGGCGCAGTTGTAATGCCAAGGGATTCTAAATTAGAATTTATGAACGATTCTAAAAAAGTTACGCAAAAAAGAAGAGATGTATTATATGATGAGATAACTAAAACTGCAATTGCATATGGAATTGGAATTGTAAGTCAGGAAGAAATTGATGAACTAAATATACTAAATGCAACTAAAAAAGGATTACATTTAGCTTTAGGCGAAGTAATAGAAAAATTAAAGAAAAAGCCAGATATAGTATTAGTGGATGCACTTAGAGAAATAGATACATATGGAATTATATATGAATCTATAATAAAAGGAGATGCAACATGTTACTCTATTTCAGCAGCTTCAATTCTTGCAAAAGTTACAAGGGATAGAATTATGGAAGAATGGGATAATGTATATCCAATGTATGGCTTTAGCAAGCATAAAGGGTATGGAACTAGAGAGCATATTGAGGCAATAAAGCAATATGGGCCTTGCACTCTTCATAGAAAGAGCTTTATAAAGAATTTTATTTAGAACAAAGGAGAATGGAATTTTAAATGAATATATTAGATATTATTGCTAAAAAAAGAGATAAAAAAGAATTATCAAAAGAAGAAATAGAATTTTTTGTAAAAGAATATACTTCAGGAAATGTTGCTGATTATCAAGCAGCAGCACTTGTAATGGCTATATATATAAATGGGATGTCAGATAGAGAAACAACGAATTTAGCATTAGCTATGGCAAGTTCGGGAGATATATTAGATTTATCTAGTTTAGGAGAAGTAGTAGATAAACATAGTACAGGTGGAGTAGGAGATAAAATAACATTAATTCTAATGCCAATTATTGCATCATTAGGAATTCCAGTTGCAAAAATGTCTGGAAGAGGATTAGGAATTACTGGAGGAACAATAGATAAGCTAGAATCAATTCCAGGATATAATACAAATGTGTCAGAAGATA